>NZ_JACJDP010000018.1:0-77945 GCF_014163575.1 Psychromonas sp. SR45-3 | reverse complement strand
CATTTAAACCACTAAACTGCGCTTTTTCGCCTTGAACTAAGCATAAATAGCTTAGCCCTGAGCATTTACGTTTTTATTTTGGTAAAAAGCACTCAGTTTTAATGAGTGCTGAGTAGTTACAAATATTTTATGTTTAGTCTTAAGCATTCAGAGTAACTAATAATTAATTCCAGCCATTTCTGGATTATCTCATGGTGATGAAACTATGATATAAACAGCTAAATTTGTATATAAAATGAACGATATGATAATGTATGCTAATTACTACTAAAACCAATTTAGTTAATTATCTGTTGATTTATAGCGGTTAAATTATATAAATGCTTGGTTATCGACTCTGTAATAAGCTCGATTGTTATTACAATCAATGCTTTGCTTGCATTTTTTTGCCGAAATAGAACACTTATTTAATTCAATTACTATGAATGGCAATTTTGCTAGGAACATGGAGGTGATATGACGTTATTTATTGAACACCAACAATTAAAAATTCGCCGTTTTGTTGATGAAGATAAAAATGACTTTATTAGCTTGGTTCAGCACCCGTTATGTATGAAGTACAGCATGACAGGGGTTTTATCAGAGCCGCAAGCGAGCAAGTTTTTTGATACGTTAATGCATAACAAAAAACATAAGATGTACGCAATTGAAGAAGCTGAAACCGGTCTTGTGATTGGTTGTACTGGATTACAAGATTGTTTTATTGAAGAAGACTTATGTATTGTTTTTACCCTACGTTTACTACCAGAATTTAATCAACATCAAGATTTGCATCCTGCATTAAAGCAATTAATAGAACAACTCTCCTCCCTACATCAACTCCCGAAACTACAAGCAGTGGTTGCTAAGAAAAATCAGTTTATTATGCAACTGCTAGCAGATTTGAGCTTTGAAAAAATCAAAATAGTAACCTGTCGAGGCATCGATAGTTACTTATATCAAACTTGTTGACCCATAGATTACCGTCTTATTTGAATAAATAGTGTTATTTTTTGTATTTTTATTCAACAAAACGAATAAAAATGCTTTTAATTCGGGTAGAATGCCGCGCAAGTTCAACTTTTAAGAAAACTCCAATCATTTGAGTTTTTCACCCATGAAAACATTAACCGAGGAATGTGAAAGATAATGGAAAATAACCGAACAATTAAACGCGCACTGATCAGTGTTTCTGATAAAACTGGTATTGTAGAATTTGCACGTGAGTTAGCGGATAAAGGCGTTGAGCTTTTATCAACAGGCGGTACTTGTAAATTATTGGCTGAAAATAATATCAAAGTAACAGAAGTATCTGATTACACTGGATTCCCTGAGATGATGGATGGGCGTGTAAAAACATTACATCCTAAAATTCATGGCGGTATTCTTGCTCGTCGTGGTATTGATGAAGCAATTATGTCTGCAAACGATATCCAAGCGATTGATATGGTTGTTGTTAACTTATATCCATTTGCTGCAACAGTAGCTAACCCTGATTGTACATTAGAAGATGCGATTGAAAATATCGATATCGGCGGTCCTACAATGGTACGTGCTGCAGCTAAAAACCATAAAGATGTAGCCATTGTTGTAAATGCATCTGATTACTCACGTATTTTGTCTGAAATGACAGAAAACGACGGTAGCTTAGTTTATAAAACGCGTTTTGATTTAGCGATTGCTGCTTATGAGCATACAGCTCAATACGACGGTATGATTGCTAACTACTTCGGTACGATGGTGCCAAGTTACGGTGAAAACAAAGAAGGTGATGAGGAATCAAAATTCCCACGAACTTTCAATGCACAATTCCAAAAGAAACAAGACATGCGTTACGGTGAAAACTCTCATCAAGCAGCTGCTTTCTATGTTGAAAACAATATTCAAGAAGCATCTGTATCAACGGCAACACAGTTACAAGGTAAAGCATTATCTTACAACAATATCGCCGATACAGATTCTGCATTAGAATGTGTTAAAGAATTTTCTGAGCCCGCTTGTGTGATTGTTAAACATGCAAACCCATGTGGTGTTGCCGTTGCTGGAAACATTCTAGATGCATATGAAGGTGCTTACAAAACAGACCCTACGTCTGCATTTGGTGGCATTATCGCATTCAACCGCGAGTTAGACGCTGCAACCGCTGAAGCGATTACTTCACGTCAATTTGTTGAAGTGATTATTGCGCCATCAGTTAGTGCAGAAGCAGCAGCTATTGTCGCGACTAAAAAGAACCTACGTTTATTAGAATGTGGCGAGTGGGCTGACCAAACAACTGAGTTTGATATTAAACGTGTTAACGGTGGTTTATTAGTTCAAGACCGTGACCAAGGAATGGTAGGTTTAGACGACCTTAAAGTTGTGTCTAAACGTCAACCTACAGACGCTGAAATGTCAGATTTGTTATTTAGCTGGAAAGTGGCTAAATTTGTTAAATCAAATGCGATTGTTTATGTTAAAAACAGTGCTACCGTTGGTGTTGGTGCTGGCCAAATGAGCCGTGTTTACAGTGCAAAAATTGCAGGTATTAAAGCCGCTGATGAAAACCTAGTTGTTGAAGGCTCTGTTATGGCATCGGATGCATTCTTCCCATTCCGTGACGGTATTGATGCAGCAGCAGAAGCAGGTATTAGCTGTGTTATCCAGCCTGGTGGTTCAATGCGTGATGATGAAGTTATCGCAGCAGCAGATGAGCACAATATGGCAATGGTATTTACAGGGATGCGCCACTTCCGCCATTAATCTTATTTTGCTTTGTGCTTTGGCTCGTCCTCTGCGTTGAAAGTGCTCACTTGCAGTAGCAAGCTCCGCGCTTTCGCCTTGATGACAAGCCAAATCCCTTAGCAAAAAACACAATTAATTATTGTGTTATTAAGCAACCAAGTAGCAAACTCCTTGCTGCCTCTTGATTGTTAGTAAAATTTCTTAACACAATTAGATTAATCGATTTGAATATTGTAGGGCGAACTTTGGTTCGTCTTTATTATTTTAGATAACTTATTTTTAAGGCTCCTATTATGAATGTACTGATTATTGGTAATGGCGGTCGTGAACATGCGTTGGCATGGAAAGCGGCACAAAACCCTGAAGTTAAAAATATCTTTGTAGCGCCTGGTAATGCCGGTAGTGCCTTAGAAGATAAAGTCACTAACGTTAATATTGGTGTTGAAGATATCGATGCTTTGGTTGCTTTCGCAAAAGAAAACAATGTTGAATTAACGATTGTAGGGCCAGAAGCACCATTAGTTATTGGTGTGGTTGATGCGTTCCGTGAAGCGAACTTAGCATGTTTTGGCCCAACCAAAGGTGCAGCACAGTTAGAAGGCTCTAAAGCTTTCACTAAAGACTTTTTAGCTCGTCATGACATTCCAACGGCTTGGTACCAAAACTTCACTGAAATTGAGCCTGCGTTGGCTTACGTTCGTGAAAAAGGTGCGCCAATTGTAATTAAAGCAGATGGTCTTGCCGCAGGTAAAGGCGTGATCGTTGCGATGACCTTAAAAGAAGCTGAAGATGCTATTCAAGACATGCTTGCTGGTAATGCATTTGGTGAAGCTGGTCATCGCGTGGTCGTTGAAGAGTTCTTAGATGGCGAAGAAGCCTCATTCATTGTCATGGTTGATGGTGAAAACATTGTGCCAATGGCAACCAGCCAAGATCACAAACGTGTCGGCGATGGTGATACTGGGCCAAATACTGGCGGTATGGGCGCATATTCACCAGCACCAGTGGTAACACCTGAAATGCATGATCGTATTATGGAGCTTGTTATTCGCCCTACGGTTGAAGGTATGGCTGCTGAAGGTAATACGTACACTGGTTTCTTATACGCCGGTTTGATGATCATGGCTGATGGAACACCTAAAGTGATTGAATATAACTGTCGTTTTGGTGACCCTGAAACACAACCAATCATGCTACGTATGAAGTCTGATATCGTTACTTTATGTCTTGCCGGTGTGAATGGCGAACTGGAAGATATGGTTGCCGAGTTTGATCCGCGTGCTGCGATTGGTGTTGTATTAGCAGCTGGCGGTTACCCTGCTGATTACACTAAAGGCCATGTTATTTCAGGTATTCCTGAAGCAACTGAAGGGCTAAAAGTGTTCCATGCAGGCACGGCTGAAAAAGACGGTCAAGTAGTAACAAGTGGCGGACGTGTACTTTGTGCAACTGCATTAGGTAATACGGTGACAGAAGCGCAACAGAAAGCCTATGAGCTTACTAAACAGATTAGTTGGGATGGTATGTTCCATCGTAACGATATTGCTTACCGCGCGATTGCACGTGAAAATAGTAAATAACCTTTGTGTTAAATAAGCAACGCTATTAATAACACGACTTAGTATTAGTTCACTAACTTCTCTGATCATTGATCAGAGAAGTTACTTCCCCTAACAATGTGCTAACCCCATCAACTTGTTACATCTTTGAATTTCCCGCCTCACGACTGACTGATTTTTATATCATGAAGGGTAGCGGCTATAAGCAATTGTTGACACTTTGATAAGTGTTATTCAACTAATTTACTGATCACTGCTACATTATTATGTAATGTTTTATGTACAGGGCATTTATCCGCAATTTCTAAAAAACGCGCGCTCTGTTGCTGGTCTAAATTACCTACAAAACTGATATTACGCACAATCGCTTCTATACCATTTTGTTGTTCACAGTTATTACAATCATCTTGATAATTACGCGTGTGTGTTAGTTCAACTTTGATATGTTGTATCGGTAGTTTTTTGCGTTGAGCATACATTCTTAAGGTCATTGATGTACATGCCCCTAGGCCTGCGAGTAGATGCTCGTAAGGATCTGGTCCGGTATTTTTTCCACCGACGCTAACGGGTTCATCAGCTAACCAATAGTGACTTGATGTGCTTACATGTTGGGTAAATTTGTGATCTTTTTCTTCAACCAGGACATGTCCCTTAGGCAATGTCTTTTTATCACTGTTTGTTTGCTTGCTTGTATCGTTGTTAATATATCGACTGGCCCATGCTGCAATAACCTCTGCTGCATATTCTGAATCATTTTTATGACTTAATAAGTGGTCAGCGTTATCCAAGCTTACAAAGCTTTTAGGGTGTAATGCTGCTTGATATATTTTTTCAGCTTCACTGATGTTAACAATCGTATCAACGGGGGAGTGCATCACTAACAACGCTTTTTTGAGTTTGCTAATATGTTGATTACCATAGCTGTTAATATCATCTAAGAACTGTTTCTGTATGGTGAAGTTTCTGCCTGCAAGTGTTACTTCTGCTTCGCCTTTAGCGTTAATGTCATCAATATGTGCTGCAAAATTATGAGCAACATGTGCAGCATCAGATGGAGAGCCTATTGTCACAACAGCAACGGATTCAGGTACTTTTTGAGCAACGCCTAATACGGCAGCACCACCTAAGCTATGACCAATCAGTAATTTAGGTGCATGATACTCTTTACGTAAAAAATCAGCCGCTGCTACTAAATCTTGTATGTTTGATGAGAAGTTTGTATTGGCAAAATCTCCATCGCTATTACCTAACCCGGTGAAGTCGAAGCGAAGCACTGCAATCCCTTTGGCCGTTAGCGCCCTGCTAATGCGAGATGCAGCCGCAACGTCCTTACTGCATGTGAAACAGTGAGCAAACAGCGCATAGAACCTGACGTTTGCTTCTGGAGTCTCTAATAGCCCACTTAGCGTATGGCTACCACTAGTGAATTCTACTTTCTGACGCATAGTACATTCCTTCTTTAGTTGATTACTAATAAGTACATCGATGACTAAACATTAATGAGTGTTGTTATATATAACATGTTGTTCAACAAAATGATGGTTTGTGGTGTGTTTTATAGAGCTAGTTTTATCTGAGTAGTATTGGTGATTTGTTATCGCCAATAGCATTAAATATAGGAAGGGGCATTAAATATCGGAAGGGGTAGTACATATAGGAAAATTAAACCGAGGAGGGACGATTAAAAAAGCCCTCAAAAGAGGGCTTCTAATAACATGTCCAGTCAACTTACTATTTAAAAGTAATACACTGTAAGCGAGTGGTAAGTTATTTTAAATGCAAATACTCGAAAGTATTTTATCCGCGTAACAAAAGATTATTTGTTTACCGCTTCTTTAAGAGCTTTACCAGAAACAAAAGCAGGAACGTTAGCTGCTTTAATTTGAATGTCAGCACCAGTTTGTGGATTACGGCCTGTACGTGCTGCACGATGATTTACTTTAAATGTACCAAAACCGATAAGTTGAACTGGTTCACCATCTTTTAGGCTATCAGTTACGCTAGCTAAAATTTGCTCTAGGGCAGCTTTAGCTTGTACTTTAGTTAGGTCTGCTTTTTCTGCGATATCTGCAACAAGTTGAGTTTTGTTCATTATTTGACTTCCATTAGTATAAAAAAATGCATAAGAATTTAAACATATTATTTAATGTATTGCATTCATTCCTCGCAAGTAAAGGATAATAATCATTTAAATTAGTAAATTAGCGGTTTATTTACTTTATTGTGTTAAAAATCACACAACAGCGGGGGCAGTTGTGGCTTGCGGTTCAAATTTTGTTCGCCACATAGCACCTTGAACGATGCAAATATTACCTGGTCTAGTCGTCTAAGCGAGTTTTATCGATAAAAGTTATGTCGTTTTTTTGGACAATCTGAGGGAAAGGTTTGTGACTATTTATGCTGCGTTTTACTTTTTTATGCATATAATGACATCTTAAACTGCGCTGTATAGCTAGATTTTAAACGAAACTATATAACATTATATAACTTCACTATATAACGAGAAATCTGCTTGGCCTTAACTAAAAAGCCAGCAAGATATCGCAAAAATAGCCCTCAAAGATTAACCGTTCTGAGCATTAACCATTAACCATTAACCATTAAATATCTAATGTGGAGATGCCAATGTTTGTGCTTTCAAGGGACTTTATATAAGCTCGAATGGATTTAATGAGTTCCGGACTACGTTCATTATCTAACATTTTTAATACAGTTTCTTGAACCGCTAAATGTTCAATAAATAATGGCTCAAGTAATAAGGTTGCCTCATCAATTTCTTGATCTGTTTGTAATTCAATAAAGCTAGCAATGGTTGCAAAGCTGGTTTGGCTTGCATTTATTGCCTCTTCTTTAGACTTAGTAGAAAATGAATTGAAGATACAATTAGTAATAACACAAAAATCGACCGCTGGATAAACCCCGTAAAAGTCATAATCATTACTTTCTGGGATGATAGCATCGAAATTTTCTTCTTGGATAGTGAAGTTTATTTTAGCGCCTTTTACGGTCAGTTTTTCCCAAAAAAGTTGTAAGATATTTTCAGCTGTTTCTCCATGTTCACTGCCAATTGCTTGGCTAAACATTTTAAAATGAGTAATATTTTGCTCTGCTAATGCCATACAAAAAACATTTTGTTGCCAAGCTTGTAAATTGGAAAGTTGATCATTGATGGGAAGAGATAGCATAGTAGTCCTATTTGCACCTGCAAAAGAAGCTAAGATTATAGGCAAACTTGAAGGCTGTCTGCAGATATTTAGCGATTTTGATTTTTTCCTTAAAAAAGGTATAAAAAAAGCGACTTAGAAAGTCGCTTTTTTAGATTCTAGAGTAGAGTTAGATTTAACCCATGCCGTATTTTTTCAATTTTTTGCGTAACGTACCACGGTTAATACCTAACATAGTTGCTGCACGAGTTTGATTACCACGAGTGTATTGCATAATGATATCTAACATTGGCGCTTCAACTTCTGCCAATACTAATTCATATAATTCAGTTGTGTCTTGACCATTCAATTTTGCTACATAACCAGATACAGCTTGACGTACTGAGTCACGTAGTGGACGTTGAGTTATTTGCCCTGTAGCAGGAATACTAGTTGTTGTTGTCAGTGCTTCTTGAGAAATATTTTGTTCAAACATGGCTGTTAACTCTTTTAATTACAATTGATTTAAATAAGTTTCTAATACGTTTAATTGCTCACTAGCATTTTCTATCGCATTAAATTTTCGCTTAAAATAACCTAACCTGTCTTGCGCTTGCAAATACCACCCGACATGCTTCCTAGCGATTCGAGGTCCCATTACATCACCATAAAAAACATGCAAAGCTTGCACATGATCTAATAGCATTTGTGTAATTTCCGTTTGTGCCAAACTCTGCGCATGTTGCCCAGTGTTTAGAAAGTGGTTAATTTCATTGAATATCCAAGGGGCACCTTGTGCACCTCGTCCAATCATGATGGCATCAGCTCCTGTGTAGTCCAGTACAGACTTGGCTTTCTCCACAGAAGTAATATCACCATTTGCAATCACAGGGATTGTTATGCTTTCTTTAATTTTTTTTATCGTGTCATACTCAGCTTCACCTTTAAAAAGGCACTGTCGAGTACGACCATGCACGGTTAGTGCTTGGATACCTGCTTGTTCAGCGATCTGTGCAATCTCTATCCCATTTCTATTTTCTGGGTCCCAGCCAGTGCGAATCTTCAAAGTAACAGGCACGTCAACAGCATCAACAACACTCTCCAAGATAGCTTTCACTAACTCAGGGTGTGGTAATAATGCAGAGCCTGCTTTTTTCTTATTCACTTTCTTGGCGGGACATCCCATATTAATATCAACGATCTGAGCACCTAGCTGCACGGTCAATCGTGCGGCATTAGCCATTGCTAGCGGTTCAGAGCCAGCAATTTGTACAGAGCGGATACCTGATTCGTTATGGTAGTCCATTCGTAACTTAGATTTAGTACTATTCCAAACACGAGGATTGGATGACAGCATTTCTGACACAGCTAGCCCAGCACCTTGTTTACGACAAAGTTCTCTAAATGGCCTATCTGTGACGCCAGCCATCGGCGCTAAAATAAGATTATTGTCTAATTGATACTTTCCAATGCGCATATTCTAAGCGTTCTCTAAGTTAAGGCGGCGTAGTCTACGCATTTTTTACTGCAGAATAAAGGTTAATAATTAAGCATTTTGAAATTATTTCGCTTGCAAATTGAGCAACACTTTGTTCTCAGTTATTTATAATCGCTTTAAGCGTGCTTAATTCCAGATAAACGAGCCCATTCATCCTTGATTTTTGCAGCGTCCATAGCAAACCATTGGCCATAAACTTCAATCAATTCTTCAGCTTGCTGCTCTAAGATACCTGATAATGCTAAAGCACCATTAGCCTTCACTAAACACTCAATACTGCTTGATAATTCACGTAATGGGCCCGCTAGAATATTTGCCACAACAACATCTGCCACAATACCTTCAGGCATGTCTTCTGGTAAGTACAACTCAAGTTGTTCTGATACGTTGTTTCGTTGCGCATTATCGCGGCTTGCAGTAATAGCTTGCGGGTCTATATCAATACCTATCACGCGTTTTGCACCTAGTTTAAGTGCTGCAATCGCTAAAATACCTGAGCCACAACCAAAGTCTATGACCACTTTATCTTGTAGATCTTGAGCATCTAACCAAGCCAAACAGAGTGCTGTCGTTGGGTGAGTGCCGGTGCCAAAAGCAAGGCCTGGGTCAAGCATTACATTAACGGCGTTTTCATCGGGAACGGGTTTCCAGCTTGGACAAATCCACAAACGTTCACCAAATTGCATTGGATGAAAGTTATCCATCCATTCACGTATCCAGTCTTTATCTTCTAGTTGTTCAACTTTGAATGCAAAGTCTTGCGCAAGTAGCTTGCTCTCTTTTAATAGAGCAATAACTGGCAGCATATCGGTATCGGCTTCATATAAACCAGTGACATCGGTATCTCCCCATAGGCGGGTTTCACCAGGCAGAGGTTCAAAAATAGGGGTGTCTTGCGAATCAGTAAAGGTAGCCGAAAGGGCGCCATTATCCATTAATAGTTCACCAATCTCTTCCGCATTTACATTGCTTGCGTTTAATTTAAGTTGGATCCAAGGCATGATTATCTCTTTTTAGTTGAGTCAATAGATAGCGCGCAAGAATACAGGGAATTGATTGATTAATATAGCGTCGTAAAACACGATCTGTTGATCTTCGTATCTTGAATGAAATGTGCGCATAAGTTTAAAATTATTGTTTTATCATTGATTGTTATTCAATATTTCCTTACTTTAAAGGGATTCTTCTGATCTTAACTAATAATTTCCAGATAGTTGTATTGTAAAGTATCATCTTATTTTGAAAATAACAGTTTGTTACGGAAAGGGTATTTCGATGAACAAAATAGTGATTATTGATGATCACCAGTTATTTTTATATGGTCTAAAACTAACCTTAGAAAATGAAAATAATTTGGTGGCTACATTTGATAGCCCAATTGAGGCACTAGTAGCAATAAAAGAAATTCAGCCTGATTTAATTCTGATGGATTTATACATGCCTGAAATGAATGGTTTAGCAATGATTAATGCATTAACAGAGGCACAGATAGCCTCTCCAGTGTTGGTATTGTCAGCTAGTGAAGATTACCACGATGTGTATCAGGCTTTACAACATGGTGCTGTAGGTTTTATTCCTAAGTGTTATTCTCCAGAGGCCATGTTAGTAGCCTTGAAAACCGTGCTGAGTGGTGAGTTGTTTGTACCTGAAGAAGTTGCCGTAAAAATTAATGAAATTGCCCAAGTTGAGGCTAAAAAGAAGCAAAACTTACATTTATCTGACAGACAAATGCAAATTTTGAAGTTGATTCATGAAGGCAAAAAGAATAGAGAGATAGCTGATGCGCTATGTATTTCTCAGGATACGGTGAAGTTTCATCAAAAAGGGTTATATGCGACATTGCAAGTATCGGGCTCTTCGAGTCGTATAAAAGCCGTTGAGAAAGCAATGGAGCTTGGTTTATTTAAATCTTAGTCTGGTTTATTTAAATCTTAATCAGGTTTATTGATGCTTTTTATTTTAGTAATTGTTTTAATAAAAACCTTAAAGAAGCGGGTTTTACGGGTTTATTGAGTACTTTATAGTTTATCCCTTTGCCCGTTTCTTGCACTTCTTGTAGTTTTCCTGGATCTGCCTCACCGGTTAATAAGACTGCTGGAATGACATCCTCCTGACGAATCGCTTTAATGACATCAAGTCCTGTTTTGTGGTTTGGTAATCGGTAATCTGAGATCACTAAGTCATAGCGATTACTCTTGTACTGTTGTAAGCCCGCTTCAGCTGTGCTTGCACAGTCAACAAGGTAACCCCAATTTTCAAGTAACATGCTTAAAGCGCTTAAAATGCCTGGGTCATCATCAATTAATAATATTCTGTAACTAATAGAGTGACTAGCAAGTTGATTCAAATTAATCGTTTTCGGCGTACTGGCGACGCTTTCTAACGGTAATTGAAAGCAACTACCATTAGGGCCAGTGATTGCAGTTATCCGTGTTTTACACAACGCAGCTTTACGCTGAGCGATTGCTAATCCTAACCCAATGCCTTTGCTTTTATTATGTAGCGGATTATCTGCTAACACTACTTCATCAAATAAATGTTCATAAATAGACGCTATGATCGGCTCACCTTGGTTCCATACCTGTAATAACGCATTACCCTTGTGAGCTCTAACCGATAATAATATTTTTGCGGCGTTTTCTTGCCTACCATGAACAATTGCGTTACTAAGCAATGTCTCCACAATTTCGATCAATAATTGTTTGTCCATTTTTACGGTAATTTCAGGTACACGGGCAGTGATATTAATACCGGATTTAGAAGCTTGACGTTGATGTTTTTTGACTAAAGGTAATAGTGTAGAGGCGACATTAAATTCAGTTAGCGTAGGGGTGATTGCATTACCATCTAAGCGTGCTAAATCTAATAAGCTAGATAACCAACGTTCCAGCTCCTCTGACGCTAATTTGATATTATTTGCTAGCTGATAGTGAGGGGTATCATTGAGTTTATTTTCTAACAAGTGTCCATATAAAGAGATGCTACTCAGTGGTTGGCGAATATCGTGAATTATACGGTTTAAATAACGAGCACTGTGCTGACTAAGGATCGTGTCTTTTTTAGGTTTTATATCTGCTTCTTGTTTTGGTGATTTATTATTAAGCATCTGTGTATAAACAGTGAGATAGCACATGGTGATAAGGAAAGTGCTATTAAATAGAAACACTAAGGCATCACTTTCTCCCAAAACACATGAAAATATATAACAAACGGTTAAAAATATATTGTTAAATATTAATAGGGGAATGCTATAGGAAAATAAATAAGCATAAAATAGAGGTAGCAACAGCGTTAAATATAAGAAGCTATTTTGATAGGTTTGTTCTTGGAAATGACTATTAATAGCCACAAATGGAGTGATTAAAAGTGCACTGGTTAGAATAATGTTTTGTGCTAATTTGTCTTTTTTATAAATCAGACTGACGAGAGCCATTATACATAATAATAAAATAGTTAACGGTATATAGAATGCAGTAGTAAAGGTAGGGGATGAGTCAAAAATAGTATAGCTTTGTGCTATGCCGATTGAAAAAAAGAAAATAAATGAAGCAATGATAACGATATTAAAAGTGCGAAATGATTGCCATCTAACATGATTTTTGGGTACTTTTATTGATTGCATCTGATTATTCATTTATTAGTATTAAGTGATTGCTTCATAGATCTTTCCATACACTTTAGTGATTCTGTTTTGGATAACGGAAATGAATCAAGAAGTGTATTCAATGAAGTCTGTAAAAGATAGGTAAAAAATAAACGATAGGTAAAAAAAAGCCTAACAAAGTTAGGCTCGCCTGCAATATGTCTTTTTATTACAAATTTAATAAAAAATCCATTTTAATGGCATTAAAGTGGGTGTACTACTATGCCTCAATTCCTTAAGACCCATATAGAATGCCTCAAGAGCGGGTATAAAGTAACTACCCGTTCGGGTAGTTTTGACATATTCTTGCACAATATTGAATGAAAAATAGACGAACAGCTGTGTTAATGAACAGAAGTATTAACCGGTTATTTTTCAGGTACAAACTTTTGCGCACTTTGTAAGGCAAATGAGTAACCTTGTGCACCCATTCCACAAATAACGGCACAAGCGACATCTGATAAATAGGAATGATGCCTAAATTTTTCACGTTTATGGATATTAGATAGATGCACTTCCACAAACGGAATCGCCACGCCTAAGAGCGCATCACGAAGGGCAACGCTAGTATGTGTAAATGCAGCGGGATTAATAATAATAAAATCAATCTCTCCAGCGCTGTCGTGAATTTTCTCAATCAGTTCATATTCACGGTTAGATTGGAGGTGAGATAATTGAATGTTCAAGTGAGTCGCTTCTGACTCAAGCGATTCAATAATATCTGCTAGGGTTTGGCTACCGTAAACTTCCGGTTCACGTTGCCCTAATAAATTAAGGTTCGGTCCATTTAATACTAATACTTTCACTTGCTACTCCTTTTGAACAGAAGCCTCATAAAAAAACTCCTCGAGAACGTTTAAGTTATCGAGGAGTTTAGCGAGAAAGCCATCAATTGGCTATGTCGAATTTATTAAAATCAGTGGCCGTTAAAGCCTATCTAATTTCTTGATTTTCTTTAATCAATTTATCAACCACACTTGGGTCGGCTAAGGTTGATGTATCACCTAATTGATCACTTTCACCGGTTGCAATTTTACGTAAGATACGACGCATAATTTTGCCTGAACGTGTTTTAGGTAAGCCTTCTGCCCAATGTAAAATATCAGGGGTAGCAATCGCTCCAATCTCTTTACGTACCCATTGTTTCACTTCAGCATATAGCTCAGGAGAAGAGTATTCGCCTGAATTTAGCGTCACATAGGCATAAATACCTTGTCCCTTTATTTCATGAGGAACACCGACAACAGCAGCTTCTGCGATCTTAGGATGTGACACTAATGCACTTTCTATTTCAGCGGTGCCCATTCGGTGCCCTGAAACATTCAGTACGTCATCAACACGTCCTGTGATCCAGTAATATCCATCTTCATCGCGGCGTGCTCCATCACCTGTAAAGTACATGTTTTGGAAGGTTGAAAAATAGGTTTGTTCAAAGCGATCATGATTACCGTAAAGCGTACGCATTTGCCCTGGCCAGCTATCTAGCATCACTAAGTTGCCTTCAACTGCACCCTCTAAAATATTACCTTCATTATCAACTAATGCAGGTTGTACACCAAAGAATGGATTCGTTGCAGAACCAGGCTTGAGATCCGTTGCACCCGGCAGAGGAGTAATTAAGATACCGCCGGTTTCTGTTTGCCACCATGTATCAACAATAGGACATTGCTTATTACCAATTTTATCGTAATACCATTCCCATGCTTCAGGGTTAATAGGTTCACCTACAGAGCCAAGAATTCGTAGTGATTTTCGATGAGTACCTTGTATTGCTTCATCGCCTTTCGCCATTAATGCGCGAATTGCAGTCGGTGCTGTATACAATATCGTTACATTATGTTTATCAACTACTTCACTCATGCGGGCTGGAGTCGGGTAGTTTGGTACACCTTCAAATAACAGTGTAGTAGCGCCATTCGCTAGTGGCCCGTAAACTAAGTAACTATGACCAGTGATCCAGCCAACATCAGCCGTACACCAGTAGATATCACCTTCTTGATAATCAAACACATATTTAAAGGTCATGGCTGCATACACTAAGTAGCCGCCGGTAGTATGTAATACGCCCTTCGGTGTACCGGTAGAGCCTGATGTGTATAGAATGAATAGTGGATCTTCTGCATTCATTGCTTCTGGTTGACAATCTGTTAGTTGTGATTGAGTGACCGTTGTCCAATCTAAATCTCGGCCTTCAACCCAATTAACGTCACCACCCGTGTTTTTAAACACAATCACATGTTCAACACAGTCAGTACCATCACGTGTTAATGCTTCATCTACATTTGCTTTTAGTGGAACGGTTCGTCCGCCGCGTCGACCTTCATCGGCAGTGATCACTAATTTTGCACTACTATCAACGATTCGGCCTGCAATTGCATCAGGAGAGAAACCACCAAAAACAATAGAATGTACTGCACCAATCCGCGTACAGGCTAACATTGCAACAGCTGCTTCAGGTGTCATTGGCATGTACAAACAAACCACATCACCTTTTTTAATGCCCTGTTCTTTTAAGGCATTAGCGAACTGACAAACTTGTGTGTATAAATCTTGGTAAGTAATTTTTGCATCTTGGTCAGGTGAGTCACCTTCCCATAGTAATGCAACTTGATCTGCTTTCGTTCCTAAGTGGCGATCGATACAGTTAACTGAAACGTTTAATTCACCATCCTCAAACCATTTAATATTAACATTGCCAGGAGCGTAAGAACTGTTTTTGACCTTAGTGTAGGGTTTTATCCAATCTAAAATTTTACCTTTCTCACCCCAAAATGCCTCTGGATCTTCGATAGATGCTTTGTATTCAGATAGATATTGGTCATTGGTTAGCAAGCTATTTGCTGCTAACTCAGGTGAAACTGGGTAAATAGTATTTCCGCTCATTGTTCGCTCCGTTATTACATAATAATCAATTGCTCATATTTTTATTTTTTAGGTATAGCTTAATAAGTAACCACAGCATTCTAATCGAGAGTGAAAATAGTTATTGTGAGGAATGCCTATGTTGTTAAATAAATGTTATCTCTCATTAGGTTAGCGTTGATTATGAGATCAACCTCAAAAATAAGAAGTGTTTTTTTGAGTGGTTGAGTAGGTTTTTTATTGTTTTTTTATTAACTTTTTTGACTTTTTATCTAAGCTCTAATAACAGACTAATTAATTAAATGACCAATATTAATCGAAATATAAGCATAAAAATGGCCTTATTAAAGGCGCTGGGTCATGAACATACGGGAAACTCTTATTTAAAAAATACTGAGCCTGAATAAATATATTGGTTAGTTTGCAATATTCAGTTAAATGCTGGAGGTCAAATGAAGATCAAGCAACAGGGATTTGCTATTTTAATCACCGCGATTGTATTAAGTATTGCGGGAGTCGCCTATACCGCGAGCATGGCTTATTTACAGATTATCGATAATAAAGTGTTAGGTAACTATTATCGCAATAGTGAAGCTTTTGTGAATGCAGAGTCGGGCATTAATTTGACCTTAAGCAAGCTGAAGAATGTGTCAACTGCCACTAATATGCTTGATAACCTACCTTATATTTACACCGCTTCACTTAATGCTAAGACTTCATATCAGGTCACTGTGACTCAAATAAGTAGCAATAAGTTACAGATTATCTCCGTCGGAAAATCACAAGATGGCACTGCATCAAAGCAAGTTTCAGTACAGGTTTATTACGATATTGCGTTTAATATTCCCACTGCCCCTCTTTCTAGTAATGGTAAATTACAAATAAATGCGGGGGATTCTATTAATGATGGTTGCGAAGGTTTAACTGTCGAACAATGCCGTTCTCCGGGGAGTATTGCACCACAAATTACACTTAGCCAACCAAGTTTTACCCTACCTAGCAGTGTGCTTGTTCAGACAGATGGCGATCAGCAAGTACCTGAGTTTTGTTTGGATGATTCATTACAGGTAGATAACATAAACCTGAGTGCGATTTATGGCGCGTTGTTGGATCAAGAAGGGCTATCTCGCTTTAAACAAATTAACCTAAATGAGTGGGGGAGTGCAGCTTCAGCATCGGGCTCTATTTTTGACCAAGTACAACCGATTGACGATATGAACAGCGCCACTTCATTATTTGAAAATACTTTTGGTATTACCTGGCAAGATGCAAAAGATGAGTTAACAAGTTCATCGCAAGTGGCACATATTGATATGGGAAACCTTAATAACGGTAGTTGTTCGGAGCAACTACAGAATGTGGATGATCTCATTGATATTATTTATATCACTGGAGATTGTAATATAAAGCAACAACATACATCGATAAACAGCGCAGGTAATAAACACTTTACTATTGGCTCAGTTGATGACCCTAAACTGATTTTCATGGAAGGGGGAGCTTTCACTGCCTTGCCCAACACACACAGTGCGGTGATCGGTTTATTATATTTATTGCCGGGCTCAGCAGAGGTTATCGATGAGAGCGGTAATTTTGTTTATATTGATGGTATTAAACAAACTGCACAAGACATGAGTATTGATTTAGCCGGCATTCAAGTAAATGGCGCGTTATTAAGTGAATACAGTTGCTCTGTGAGTAGTGCTGCAAGCAACAATGCTAATAACCTGCCACCCTTATCAATCCGTTACGATAAAAGCGTACTCAATCAACTTTATAAAAAATTAGGGATGACAGATGTCACAAGCAATTATCAATTAGTTGCAGGAACATGGAGAGACTTCTAATGCTCAATAATAGAAACAAGCCTCAAAACACAGGTTTTTCATTAATCGAAATTTTAATTGCTCTGATAGTGGTTAGCCTAACGGCGGTAAATATCACAGGCTTACAAAAGAAAGTGACGGAACAACAGCGTGATAATATAGCGCGAACAGCGATGATGTCATTAGTAACTGGAAAAATGGAACAGGTGCTGAGTCTCGTAAATATTAATCAGTTATCTGATTTGCATGATGTGTCGGAAACTAATATAGACATTGCCAATACTAAGTTCTCAATATCGTGGGCAATTTCAGATGTTGCTGCTGGTTTTGATCATGGTGGTGATTTTAAACAAGTGATGATGGATGTCTCATGGCTCAATGCTCAGGGAGAAGTAGAAGACTTTAAGCATGCTCAGCAAGTTAATTTAACGTTGCTGACATCAGAAACAAACAATGCTTCATCAAGCAACCCCTATGCACAGACGATTACCTCTCCGATAGGGTTAAATGAATTTATTTATTTTCAGCCAAAGCTTGAATATCAACAAGGGGCGTTTGTTATTCATGATAGTTATTTATATCAAGCCTCTGCTGGCTACGCGATGGATCTAGCTCACCCTCATTTGGTCACTGACCCTGACACTGGGATCACGAGTGCAAGTGAAGGGTGGATAGGTTTTGGGGTAATAGACGATCCTGCATTAGCGAGTAACGATGATTTAGCTGAGTTATTCATGGAATAATAACGATGTTATGATTTTGTGATAAGTAAGCTTCGTTGATATGTTATTCTTGAACTATTAAATAACACTGCACTCTAATCGATATTATTCACATGAAGGAATGTTTGGCCAATGATTGAAAGCCAACTTATTATATTACAACAAGCTAAAACATATTTAACGTCTGTTTCTGAACAGCAATATACACAAATTATTTCGCCTTACTTTATGAGTTCAGCGGGTGCACACATGCGCCACATTCTAGATCACTATTATGCGATTATTAATGGCTTGTCAGAAGGACTGATCGATTACGATAAACGTAGCCGTGGTGGCATTATTGAAAGTTGTCCGCAAGCTGCACTACAGTCGATACAAGAGATCTCTGATTTTTTAAATGCATTAACAGCGCATCAATTGCAACAAACTATCAAGTTATCAACTGAAATCTCAGTGACTGATAAGCAAGTTGCAATAGTGGATACAAGTCTTGCACGTGAGATAATCTTTACGGGTAGCCACGCAGTGCACCACTTAGCAACGATTAAGCACATTGCACAAGCTCAGGAAATAGAAGTAGAAGGCAGTTTGGGTATTGCACCAGCAACGGCGACTTTTTTACGCGCGGGTTAATATAATGTGTACATTAACATATCGTTTAAATGCTCAAGGTTATCAGCTTTTTTTTAATCGTGATGAGCAGATCACACGCGCCCAAGCTATTGCACCTAGTATTGATAATACGTTAAACGCCGCTTATCCGATTGACCCAACCGGTGGTGGCACTTGGATAGCTGTACATCAAAGCGGTGCAAGCCTTGCGTTATTAAACTATTACCAAGCGCAAATAGACCCAAGCTTGAAAACCTTTATAAGTCGTGGAGTCATTATTCCACACCTATTAAAGCAGACAGACTGTATTCATCAACAATTACTGACGATGGATTTAAGTGTTTATCAAGCGTTTCAACTCTGTGTTTTTAATCCTGATTTATCCACTCAGATTGAAAAAAAACAGCAGGCTTATCAATATATTTGGGACGGCCAACAACTTACCTTCTCTGCATTATCGGTAGACGAGTCATTACCTATCACTTCTTCAGGTGTTGATTATGAAATTGTTTCTGCTTATCGCAGAGCACAGTTTCAGAAATCGATAGATACTCAACAATCCACTACCAATGATTATATCGATTATCATCAACATCAAGGGCAATCAGGAAAGTGTTCAGTGAAAATGCACCGAGAAGATGCTCAAACAGTTAGCCTTACACAGATCTCTGTCGAGCAAAAGCAACCATTAGGTAGAAAAGTGAAAGTTGAATATTTAGATTACTTAAGTAAACAACCTGAAAAAGCACAATCACTTACTCTATAGTGTCAGAGTAAATGATTCACTTTTAGACTGCAAAGTAGTGACTGGCGGCTAAAAGCCTAGCTATAACCTAATAACCTTTTTAGCCTATTACTGTTAATAATGAGGCGGGCGCATCTCTTCTTTTTCAGAAGCTAATTGATTCGGTTCACTCTCTTTTAACTTAACTGCTAATAAAGCAACTTGTTCAATCAACTGCTGTGTACGGCGCTGTTGTTCAAAAATTTCTTTGTTTAATGTGTCTATATTATCTTCTTGAAAAGCCGCTTTCATTTCCAATTGTTCAATGCGTTGTTCTAATTCTGCTTGTTTGCTATCCATGGTGTCTCTTATAAAGGCGCTAGGGGCCAAATTTCTAATAGTCCAGCAGAGCTTTCAGTCACAATTGCTGAATCACTCCATAATGTCGCAGAGTATACTACAGCTGTTTTAGGACGTGTTTCTTTTCTTGGGGTGACAGTCCAATCTTGTTTTGCTAATCCTGTTGTAGTCTCCCATAACACTACTTTTTTTGTGCCATTACCCGTTAATAAGTATTGACCATCTTTAATGAAACGTACTGAAGAAAAAATGGATTGTCGTGCTCTATAAATGAGTGTGCTTTTTAACTTGCCTGTTTGCAAGTCCCATATCTGAGAGGCCTTTTGATTATCTGCTATAAAAGCAAAACGACCATTTTTTTCTAACCTGACCATACTAATACGTTGTTTAAAATCAAATTGTTGTATAACTTGTGCCGTGTCGGTATCCCACAGAAATGCTTGGTGATCATTACCGCCAGATAAAACATAACGACCATTACTAGACATATCGATACTGTTTATTTTTTCACGGTGTAATGGTGCTTCTAAGCGACGTCCAGTGCGTAGATTAATATGAACTAACTTACCATTAACCTGTCCATAAACAACGAATTGGCCATTTTCGGACAATTGGATATCTCTGATTGGTGAATCAGAAACTTGATAAAACCCCAGTGATTTACCTGTTTTTGTATCCCATAATGCAAATTCGTCACGGCTGGCAGATAATGCAACACTGTTATTTGATGATAAACGCACAATAAAAACATCGTTGTTTTGCCCCTGGTGATGATACCAGTTGAAAAGCAGTTTATTATGTCGATTATCCCATAAACTGATGCCATGGTGGATCGATGATGTCAGTGAATAATCTCCATTTTGAGAGAGTTCAGCTGCAAAGGCACCTTGCACAGCATGTTCATATTGCTGAGTCGGTTGCGAGTATTGCTCACAAGCAGTTAAAAACAAGCAGGTTGTGAGTAAAATAGTTTTTAAGGTATTAGCTAATGGCATGATTAAATTGTCTTTGTTGATAAACAGCTTTAAGGTTAGTATAAGTAAACTGTTTTAGATACTTGCTTTACAACTTTTTGAAGTAAAATCAAAGCTATCTGTTTTAATTTAATATTTGGAGTAACAATGAAAAACGTTTTTAAAGTTTCTTTATTAGCTGCAGCAGTTGCAATTACTGTTGGCTGTAACCAAGAAGAAGAGCAAGTAACTTCAACTCAAGAAACTGCTGCGGTAAGTTTTAAAGATGATAATGAAAAAGCGGCCTATGCAATTGGCGCATCATTTTCTCGTTATGTTTCTACTACATTGGAGAAGCAAGCTGAGTTTGGTATGACATTAGATAAAGAAATCATCCTGCAAGGTATTACAGATACATTACGTGATAACTCTAAATTAACAGATGAAGAGATGATCGAAACGCTAAAAGCGTACGATACAAAAGTGAAAGCGGCTGCTGAAAAAGTACAGCTTGAAGCGGCAAAAAAATCAGCTGCTGAAGCAAAAGCATTCTTAGATGAAAATGCAAAAGTGGAAGGTGTAACCGTAACTGACTCTGGTTTACAATATTCAGTGATCACTGAAGCAGAAGGTTCAAAACCTGCTGCAGAAGATACAGTGACAGTTCACTATGTAGGTACATTAGTTGACGGTACTGTTTTTGATAGTTCTATAGAGCGTGACCAGCCAGCTAAATTCCCGCTAAACCGTGTTATTCCAGGCTGGACTGAAGGTGTTCAGTTAATGAGTGTTGGCGAGAAATACAAGTTCGTTATTCCTGCTGAATTAGGTTACGGAGAGCAAGGTGCGGGCTCAATCCCACCGGGTGCAACGCTTATTTTTGAAGTTGAATTATTAGACATTGAACCTGCAGAAGCAGAAGAAGCACCGGCTGCAGAATAGTATTATAAGCAATAGCTATTTTAAGTAGTGTTATAGAAAGGTCGCGAAAGCGGCCTTTTTTATTGCTGGTATTTATTATTACCATTTATTGCTGCTATTTATTGCGATTATGTCTTGTTGATATGTAGTGTATTCAGTATTGCTGCTCTTTTAAGCTTTACCCTTAACTTGCATCATTACGCTCAATGCTTTGTAAAATCCATTGTCCAGACCTAAAGGATAAATGACAAACACTAGCATTATGGACGTTAAACATTCGTGGTGCATCCACTGGAATTCGCAGGATTTTTTTAATTAACATCACTATTGATAAACCATGCGTCATTACTGCAATCGACTGATCTTGATGCTGCTTGTTCAGCGCATTAATTTTATCAAACAAGCGTGTTTGCACCTCGGCTAAAGTTTCTCCCTCGTCAATTCTATAACCTAATTCAGCCGAAAATAAACGAGTCAGCTTCTCTCTATCTTTATCCGTTAGTTGGCGTTTTGCTTGGCCATCCAAATAATCATAACTAATTTCACGAAGTTGAGGGCAAGTTTGTAACGGCAATTGCTTTGCCTTAGCAAGCGGCGCAGCTGTGGCGACTGCTCGGCCTAAATCGCTACTATAAAATTGCTGTAACGGAATATCATTAAAATAACTAATTAGATTAGATGCTTGCAGATGGCCTGTTTCAGTCAAAGGGCTATCGGAATGACCTTGAAAATAGCCAAGTTGGTTAAATAATGTTTCACCGTGGCGAATTAAGTATAAATCAGTCATCGTAACCTCTCCTCAGAATAAACGTTTATTAACGTCTCTTAGGGTTTACTCAGTTATCGTTCTGTTTTTGCTGCGAGTTATTATCAGTATTGATCTTGGTACATTGCGATACTACGCTGAAATAAGTCTCTAATTCAAGAGGGCGGAATATCTTAAGAAGCTCTATCATAAACCCGATCATAAACATCAGATAAATACACAATTCCAGCGACAAAGAACAGCCTACCATCTGCTATTTATTTCACAGAGGAATTCCCCCTAAAAAAGGCAAATAGTGTATCCTTAGCCGATAATTTTTTAGTAGAAAAGATAGTTGCAGTTAAAGCCTATTGATTCAATGTTTTATAACAAATGACTCTAAAAAATGAAGCAAAGACAGGAATAATTAATCTCGAACGCTTCAAAACAATATTGAGTCAAAATACCAAGTAGCAAAATTAACTGTGTTTAAGGTGAACAATGTTTGATGTAATTATTATTGGCGCAGGTGCGTCAGGTTTGATGTGTGCAATTGAAGCGGGTAAACGTGGCCGTAAAGTATTACTCATTGAACACGCAAAGCGTATTGGCCAAAAAATAATAATGAGTGGTGGTGGACGTTGTAACTTTACCAACTTATATGTAGAGCCGAGTAATTTTCTATGCAGTAATCCACACTTTGTAAAATCCGCATTAAGCCGATACACACAGTGGGATTTTATTGCGCTGGTGGACAAACATAATATCAGCTGGCATGAACGCGACCACGGGCAACTATTCTGTGATGATAGCGCAAAGCAAATAGTAAAAATGCTATTAGATGAAGCACAAGCTGCCGGTGTAACTATTAAAACGCAATGTGAAGTCATCGATCATCAGCAGATAGCTGACAACGACTTTGCTGTACAAACCAACCAAGGTGATTTTAAATGCCAG
This sequence comes from Psychromonas sp. SR45-3, assembly GCF_014163575.1. Lineage (NCBI taxonomy): Bacteria > Pseudomonadati > Pseudomonadota > Gammaproteobacteria > Alteromonadales > Psychromonadaceae > Psychromonas > Psychromonas sp. SR45-3. Next base: position 54,717 of record NZ_JACJDP010000018.1, on the reverse strand, counting down.
TCATTAGTAGTTGCGACGGGGGGGCTTTCACTGCCTAAACTCGGTGCGACTCCTTTTGCTTATCAATTGGCTGAAAAATATGATTTACCTGTAAAGCCGACTCGTGCAGGATTAGTGCCTTTCACATTACAACCGGTGCTCAAAGATAAGCTCGTTGAATTATCTGGAATTAGTTTTCCTGCTACAGCCACCGCGATAAAAAAAGGTGCGTCAAAGAAAGACCATCCAATGAGTTTTAGTGAAGCGCTTTTGTTTACACACCGCGGCTTAAGTGGTCCTGTTATTTTACAGATATCAAACTACTGGCAAGCTGGTGATACCATCTTAATAGATCTATTACCCAGTCAGGATCTGCAAAGTTTATTGATACAAACACAACAAGATCGCCCTGAACTAGCCCTTAAAACACTGCTGTCTCAACACCTACCTAAACGCGTGGTGGAGTGTTTGTTAGGATTGGCCGAAATTGAAAGTCGCCCGTTAAAACAGTTCAATGAAAAAGAGCTACAACAAGTTGTGGCGTTATTCCATCAATGGCAACCGTTAATTAATGGTACCGAAGGGTATAGAACGGCAGAAGTGACACTAGGTGGTGTTGATACCGATGTGATCTCCTCTAAAACCATGGAATGTAAATCCGTTAAAGGCCTATATTTTGTTGGGGAAGCAATGGACGTGACCGGTTGGCTCGGGGGCTTTAACTTTGCATGGTGTTGGAGCTGCGGCTGGGCAGCAGGTCAAGATGTTTAATTTGTAGCGAAGCATTATAAATTTAGACAAAGGTACTAAAAGCTAGACAAAGGTAATTAAATTTAGACAAATTAACGTTTGTCTAAATTTACCTGTAGTAGTTAGAAGGGGAACATATCTATTGACTTATGCTTGTATAATTCTTAGTTTGCTAGTTTCAATTTCTTCTGAAAATCCTAAGCTCGTTCTCAATCACGACAGTAATTAGCTAAATCGTTTTCGTCTCTAAAGTCCCTCAGAGATGAACATTAATTTGTAAAGGCATAAGGTAAGATCTGCCCCTCTTCCCTTCAGACTATTCAATATATAATGTTAGATAAGTGATTCAGCTTGGTATTAATGACTACATTGCTATTCAATGACAAAGTTACTTGGTATATCACGAGTAATAAATTTTGCTGAAGTAGACTCTGAAAAACTACTGAAATAAAAATGTTATAATCTGATCAGAATGGATAGTATTAATATTTTCTCATCTTATTAACCAATATGAAGAAACTACTTTTTAGCTCTCTTTCGCAAGAATATCTACTCAGAAACCTGATATAAAGTTACTAATTAAAAGTTATTGGCTTTTTACTACTCGTCTTTTCATATAGGTAATAAACGTAATGTCCTCAAAAAAAAAGAATCGAAATCCGAAAGGATTTATACAAAAGCATGGACTTTTATCTGGTTTATTTAGCGTTATTTTTACTGCTCTAATTACCATTTACCTTTCAGCAACTTCTAACAATCAAGGCTCTTTTCACCAAATTAACAATAACAGTAGTGCTGGCATAATAAATACAGGTCAAGGTGATATAAATATAACTTATAAAGGCTTATCTCAAAAACAGTACAATTTATTACTGACAGTACTGGAAAATATAACCTCTAATGAGCAATCCTCTCATAGGCTCCTTGATCATCTTCTTGAGCAAATAGATGTTAAAAATATTGAAATTAATGATTTGATCATAAGGGTTGAAGAATTCAAGCAGAAAATTAATGAACTAATGATAAATGACTCGGTGTCTTCTGAGGTTAAAGAGTTAATTAAGCATGGAAAGTTAGATGAGGCAGAAGAGTTAGTTGATAGCTTGCAAACAGAGGTAATACAAGATCAAGAAAAAATTTTAGCTGGTAAATTTTTTGAGATTTCACTCATCAAGCAATTAAATTTTAAATATAAAGAAGCGCTGCTAAATATTGAAAAAGCAGTCGTATTGCAACCAATTAACCTTGGATATCTTAGACAAGCTTCATATTTAAATCTTGTGATGGGAAACTATGATGAAGCTATCATTCATGCCGATTTAGCTCTTAGTGCGAGTCTAAATAAATATGATGAAAACCATATAGCTGTAGCAACTGCATATAATAATCTAGGGCTTCTATATGGATCTACAATGCATTTAAAAAAAGCATTACACTACATTGAGTTATCATTGAAAATAGCATTGCAAAGTGTTGATGAAGAAAGTCGTGAAATTGCTACTAAGCAAAGCAATCTAGGTTCTATTTTGCTTAAAATGGGGAAGGTAGATGAAGCTATTTACCATCATAAATTGACCCTTAAAATTTTTTTAAAGTTATATGGTAAAGATGATTATAGAGTTGCAACTGCTCGCAACAACCTTGGTCTAGATTGGTATTACAAAGGTGAATTCGATAAAGCTTTAACTTATATTGAGTTAGCATTAAATAGTGACTTAAAAACTTTCGGTGCTGATCATGTTGCAATTAGACACAATAACCTTGGATTGATTTGGTTTGGAAAAGGTGAATATAATAAAGCTATTATTTATTTTGAGCTCGCTAAAAATAGCTTTTTAAAAAATTTTGGTAGCGATTACTTTGGCCTTACAGATGTATATCACAGTATTGGTTCAGTCTGGTATGCAAAAGAAGATATCACTAAAGCGATTGAGTATTTTGAATTAGCCCTAAACAATATTCTTTATAATCAAGGTGAAAAACATCCTGTAATTATTAAAATATATACTGATCTAGGGAATTCATGGTTTAAAAAAAGTGATTCGAATAAGGCCATTGATTATTTTGATTTAGCTCTTAAGTCTCAATCGAGTATATTTGGTGAAGAAGCATCACAAACTGCTTTTTTTCGTAAGGATGTAGCTCGTGTTTTTTTGCGTAACGGTGAGCATGACAAAGCAGTTTCACTTTATGAATTTTCACTTGTCAAAGCACGATATGAACTAGGTGAAAATAACATTGCAGTTGCTACTATTTATCGAGAGTTAGGGAAGTTATATTTAGTAGTGCAAAAAAAATATAGTAAATCTATAGAATATTTAGAAAAATCCCTTCGTGTGTATATCGGCGCTTTCGGTGAAAACTCTGTTCAAGTTGCCAATATCAACGCCGACTTGGCTCTAGCGTTCTCACAACAAGGAGAATTCGATAAAGCAATAATTCATTATGAAAAGTCCTTAAACTATCTTAAAGAAAAATTAGGAGAAGCTGATCCTAATACAAAAATAGTTGCCCATAACTTTACTAAACTAAAGTTATATTTAGCAAATAAAGAATCACAAAATTAGAGTATATTAATATTTTAAGTGATTTTTTAGGGGGAAATGCTGAATGTGGCGAAACCTATCCCTCAATACACAACCAACTGAAGCATAGTTGTTGGGGTATAGTATTTCATTTTGTATTATTTAGTAATTAGAATCTGCTCTAAGCTTTTACCCTAGAAATTTGTGTCGAAACTGCACTAAAGGGCGGGGAACTATAATATGTGGCTAATCTTACTTCGCCACAGCATAGTTTAGTGCTCAACTAATTTTAGCCACCTAGTTAGAGGATAATCACGAACATCCTTTTTTAGAAAATATGCTAATTATTGAAAAGGGTAAAATGGAATGGGTCTGTGAGGTTGTTATCGTAATAAAAAAAAACGCAGCGAGGCTGCGTTTTAATATAGTTGTTTAATCGAGTAGGTTAATTTAAATTAACTTCTTCTTCTTCTATTTCATCATCACTTTCAGGTTCAATCAGTTCTGGCTTTTCATGTAAATCAGCTTTTAATTGACCTTTACGGTGTTTTAACACGGTATCTAATTTTTTAGCGGCACTTGTAATCGCTGGATACATAACAGCATTGTTACCATTAGCTGCAATGCTGGTTCCTTCATAATTGGTGCGAATTTCAACATTAAACTCACCATGATCTTTGGAAATGATAATATCTAGCGAGATAAGTGTGGGGAAGTGGGTCGATATTTTAGCGAATTTTTCTTCTAAGTGCTCTTTAATGCTATCAGTAATATCAACATGGTGACCGGAAATATTTATTTTCATAGATTGCCCTTAATAGATTGATCGTTCATTACCTTTGTATACTTGCATAAATAAACTCGTTGTACAAATACAAGCGTATATAATTAGAAATCAAATAATTGGATTGTCCTAGCCTTGTTTACGTCAACAGAATTTACATAGTGACCCATAACTCACATTAACAAATAACAGGGGCAATAGGCGCCTAAATATGCATCAGTTGGCCAATAACTAAATGGTCATTTTATCCTAAAGCAAGCATCACATTGGTTAATTAATTGGGTCACAAGTTAATGATTTGTAAGTCGGCCTATGCGCGTTACTCCATAAGCCGATAAAGCTTGTATTGTTTTTAATTACGTCAAACTATTTATTTTAGTGCTTATAGAGTAAGTATTTGAGCGAAGACATTTGCCTGAATACGAAAGTGTGGCCAAAATCAGTTGACCACTACACTAGCTGATTTAGGACTTGGTGAAACATATAAATTTCAGAAGCTGAAGGTTCAAGAACGAACCTTGAAGATACGTAAACTGCTTATAAACGTTAATCTACTTGCTCATTATTGATAGATAACTCGATTTGCTCAACGTAATTTTTTGTTGATAACAATGGCAGTGGACGTCCTAAACCGAAGAAAGCATTAACATGTTTGATAGCAGGTATCTTTCCACTTTCTTTAAATACTGCTGTTGTTGTCGCTTTAAGTTCAGCTAAATTGATGCGATGTTCAGCGCCGAATGTTTCAACTGGTTTATAGGTCGTTTTTTCTGAAAAAATATTTGCGAAGTCGCTGTAGCCCATTTTTATATCCTTAAATATCATCATTATTGTGGTGTTAAGTCATCTTAATAAGTGCACTTATAAAAGTAAGAACACTAAAACACCTGAAATTATTATACTTACCTTTAATGCCTCTATTGAAAATAAAGGTAACCTAATTTTTAATAGAAGCTTTTTAATCTCCATTAGAAAATACTTCAAATTATGAGATGAAATATTAACAGAATCCCAATAGTTACGTTACTTTAATGCCATGATTACTTTAGTCTGAATCCATATTTTGGTGCTAAATGCTTTAATGGGGGTTATCACTTATTTGTTTTTTTGTTATTTGTTGGAGTGTCAGGTTGTGCACCGTAAAACATTAGGGAATACTCATCAGTTTGCCCTGATCCAGATTTAAGCTATTTTTTGATAATGGTGCTTTAGATATTTGAAGATAGTTTGTTATGTCTTATTTCGACAACTGCGTCAATCTGCGACAACCTGCTATAACTTCGACAACCTTAAGAACTGCTTATAGATAAGCCTTATGACTATCTCATATACGGTTTTTCCGTTTCTAATCCCTTCGTCTTAATGTGCTGTTAGTCGGTTACTTAGCAATAACTTAACGTTTTACTTTGTTTATTAACTTGTCTCATTTACTGTAAAAGTAACAAAATATTATTCATTATGATTGAAATTAGAAGCGCATTGAATCGTTGTGAGTGCAGGAGTCATAATAAAAGGATCGAAAATGAGTTTAGAAAAAGTACGGCAACAGGCACAACTGGACTTTTGTGAAAGCAGTAAAAATATTGAAGTCGGTGATCTTAAAGGTTTCCCAATTACATTAGCAGAATTAAAGTCCACAAACAGTGGATCCCATTATGTTGTTGAAACCTTTGATTCTGGGCTGACTGGGGTTGTCTATCATCTTCAGTTTGCTGATAGTCACTGGACACTAAAACTAAAAAGGTCTGCTAGCCTAGTAAATAATGTCGACGGTCAAACATCCTTTCTTAATGAGGTGCAGCGTCGCTATGATTTTACCGTTTTAAAGCAAAGTAAAGCGGCGGATTTTAATCATATAATTGATACCAAATTTGCATCGTATAGCGAAGGAATTATTCTTTCTCCGTGGATTGTTGGGGAGCCTCCTAAACGTTTTAATAAAGCAATTTTTGAACAAATTTTTACATCCATTTGCAATTTAGAACTAAACGGTTTTTTTGAGTGGGATTTATCCCCTGGCAACATCTTATTGGACAATAACAATAGGATTAAACTGTTTGATTTTGGTTATATGTATCGGTTTGATCCACTTAAGCACTTTAATAGCAATGGTCAAGATACTCCTTTATTCCACGGTATTGAGCGCTTTGAAACACGTTTCTTTTTTGATTACTTATTAAAAAATCCTCTTCAATTGTCTAAGGAAGAGTTGTTTGAGTTATATCGTTTGGAGAAAATATGTGCGCTACAGGCTTATCAGCTTAAACTTCAAAGCCTGAAAAACGCATCTGCCAAGGTTAGTGTCATCGCCCATCAAAAAAATATTAATCTGAAATGGGAAAAAGCACTAGGTAACGAAGAAGCGTTAAGAGAGTTGTATTTGGTTGAAAATTATCGCTCTAACGTACTGGACTTGCTAGATGATTTACATGGCCAGTCATGTAATATTTATACGCTTAAAAAAGCAGATTTAATTTTAAGTTTTATCGATCAGCATTTTATTCAGCTTCTTAATAACGAGGCCTTTTTCTTTGGTGACGAAGAATTAAATCAGGAACAACTGACCGTTAAATATACTCAGCTTCGTGATCAAGCTGCAAGTTTCCAATTAAGTTGTTGAATGGATGGTTAAGTAATTGAAAAGTAAGTTTTTATTTGTTGGTGAGTATTCATGAGTTAAGGGTTGGAGGTAAGTCAGTTGATATGGCTCTAATTACTTTAATGTAATACAGAAGTTAAAGAACAAAAAAAACAATGCTTATTGGCTCACTTTTAAACCATCAACGCCACCAAACTACCTTTATAGCCATACGGTTTCACTCAAGGGTGGCTTTTTATTACGTCACTTAAGCAATGATAGGCGCTGATTCCTGGCGGTCGTACTTCTTTTTTAATCCCCTTAAATACTAACCAACAATTTTATTTCTACCACTATTCTTTGCTTGGTAAAGCCGTTTATCTGCTATTTCTATCAGGGCCTCAGCTGAAGCATTGGGGGATTCCTTGAGGTCAACTAAGCCGAAACTCATGGTGATATGCTGATTTTCAAACACCGGGACAGCAGCAAATTCCTGTTGAATATTATTAAGCCTTTCAAGCACCTGTTCTGCTTCCATATCCAGAAATACCAAGACAAATTCTTCACCTCCATAACGCGCTACAATATCTTTTGCTGCTCGGGTATGTTTCTTAAGGTTAGCGGCCACAGCAACTAATGCGCTATCGCCTAAAGTATGCCCAAACTCGTCATTGATACGTTTAAAGTAGTCAATATCACCCAGTACAAAGGTTAGTGGGTGTGCTTTGTTTTGTGCGGAATTAAATGCCTTTTCGAATACTAGATTAAATCCTCGACGGTTATAAAGTGTTGTTAACTCGTCAGTGAGTGAACTTTCAAGTAAATTCTCATTTTCATACTGTAAGTGAGAAGTTCGCTCTGAAACTTTTTGTTCTAGGTGTTGCAATATATCCAAAAGGTTTTCTGCCATTGCATGTAAGCCTTGATTGAGCGAACTAATTTCGCGGATCCTACTCATGGGTTGTGGGAGTAGGAGAATACTTTCAACCTTTTTATCATTAGCGGCTTTATTAAGTTGTTGTATCGGTTTACCTATATACCAAGCAATCGTGGAACCAATGATTGCAATACACGCAAATAGAGAGAGCGTGATGAAAATAGTGGTTTGTGTGTATTCAGTTAATATCCCTTCATGATAAGAAGAAGGAATAAGAATACCGATCAGCCAAGTTTTCCCATATTTTAGTTTTATGTTACTAACGCGGTATAAGTAAACTTCTCCATCAAGGTTAAGCTGATATGAGCCTTTTTTTAAGTGCTGACTGGCTATTTTAAACAATGGATCTGGGTGGTTGTTGAGGTTCAACCTAGTGTATGTTCCTTCCGTAATATTGTACAAAGCATCTTTGCTTGAAGTGGCAATCAATGCACCATTTTCTTCAGCTAAAAAAATGTAAGCGTTATCCACTAGCTCTAACGATTCTAAATAATCATCTAATTCAATCAACGCAACACTGGTTGCAGTGACGCCTAATACTGCACCATTTGCATCATAAATAGGAACAGATAAACCGACACCTAGTGTTGCTTGACCGTAATAGGGATGAATATCACTCCAGGTCATTGTTTGGGCTTTTAGTGCATCTAGGTAAAAGGGTCTTTCCCTTGGGTCGTAATTAAAAGTGGGGTCGGTTTCTATCTTGATGCCAATATTGTGTTTAGGGTGATAGTTAAATCCTTCCATGGTGAAAGGTTTATGAATAAAATTTGCTGCAATATTGTGCTGTATTTTACCAATGGGATCACGTGCAGATGCGAGGAAGCGACCATCCGCTGTCGCAACGGAAATAAACGTCATATGCTCAAAAGGGATGGCTTGTTCGTATAAGCGGGTGGCGATTGGTGTTAAGTTATTCAGTAATTCAGGTTTGTTAGTAAAGGCATCGCGGTTAATCTTCAAAATGTCGCTAAGTGGCGCAATGAAATCTCTCACCCTATCATCAATGCGACTTTCCACTTCCTTTATATATTGCTCGCCTACATGATTCGCTATATTGGAAATGGTGATGGTGGATACAAAGTACATCAGCACGCCTGCAATAAGTGCAAGTAGTACGAAGGGAGTAATAATTAACCAACGCAGGGGAATAGATTTCACTGAGTATTCTCTCTATTTATAATGGAACATTTTAATCTTAACGAAACTAGCAGGTATTTTTATTAATATTAAATAGTGTACGTTATGCATTGATAGTAATAGCTTTATCCATTTGAATAAGTGATACAACACTGAACTTACGGTTTTCAACTAAATAAAGTCAATAAATAATATTAATAAAGCCTTTTTAAATGTAATAACTTATAAAGTGTGATCTCGGATCTTATATGTATTATTAAAATCTATAAAAGTTCAATTTTTTCTTCGCTTTTTCATTAAAAAAACCTTAGTATTTCCACGGTGTTACCACTTAGGTGGTATTTTTTTTATTGTTAATAAACTATTTGTACGCAAATAGAGGTGAATGGATGCAACAAAGCGATACAGATACACCCGTTAGTAATAACTCTACCTTGTTAGTAAAGATAAAAAATATCTCTTTTACGGTGGTGTTGATTATGTTGTCGCTTGGGCAGTGGAATGATACTAAAGAAGCCGTTGTTAGTGTTTATGAAGAAGTGATTTCAAGGTTTACGAACGAAATAGAATATAAGCGTATTAGCAAATTACGCATTGGACTTACTGAACGTTATACGGAGCAAATCTTAGGAGCTCCTCAAGTCATTAAACCCTCTAAATTAGATGATGATCTTCAATATTATTATTACAACAGTGATAAGTTTCTATTAGTTACTTTTATTAAAAAGCAACGCTTGAGTGGCTTTACCGTATTCAGTAAAAAAGCTGATTTTTTAGCACCCATTGCTTATATCAACAAGCAGCTTAATACGCTGGATATTAAACAATACCTCCCTTCACAGGAGTCAATACTGACTAATGTCGGGAGTTTGGAATATTTCTCAGAAAGCTATGAGTTAAGCCGTAACTTAATGTTCTATAACTTGTTATTAGGGCATGTGAACTACAGCAATGCACCTACGCCTTACAGCCAAACTATTATCGACGTTAACCATATGTTGAATTCAGTGGAAGAATTTGATTTCTCCTCGGTTACATTTTCATCACCATTAATACCCAATTTTTATTCTATTACTGAATTGTCTAACGAAATAATGCAGGAATCTCTGTTAAGCAACTATGAGATGAGTGCGTTATTTAATAATTATGATTAATTACTTCGTTTTTAAAAAAAGGATCTCCAATGTTTAAAAAAACAGCCCTCACATTCTCGTTAGTAACGGTATTAACTGCTTGCCAAAGCACTTCAAGTGTTAACGATGTGCAGTCATTAGCTTGTTTTTACCCTGACGCGCCAAAGGAAGAAGCACCGCAATGGGTGTGTGGTGTAACACCAACAGGATTAGAAATTAGTGCAACCGGCTACGCGAAGAAAAATGTAGCAGGGGCAAGCATTATGAATGATATCTCCATTAATGACGCACGCGTTAACCTAGGTCGTCAATTCGAAGTTAATGTTCAAAGTATTTTAAAAACGGCTTCAACGTCTTCTACTAATACAACCACAGAAGGTGTGAGTGAAAATGTAGATGAGTACTTTGAAAATGTCACTAAAAGCATCTCAAGCACTACTTTAAATAACTCAAGAATCATCACTAAACGTACTAGTCCTGCTGGTGGTTTGTATACGTTAGTGGGTATGGACAAGGCAACTTTCGATATGAACTTTTCTAAAGTGATCCAAAAAGCAGAAGCAAAAGATGCCGAGTTATGGTCTAAATTCAATGACAAAAAAACAGCTGATGAACTTGCAAACGTGCTTTCAAAATTAAAAAACAAATAATATAGGAAGCCGCATCACTGTTGTTCTCTGAGTGATGTGGCTTTTCTGAGGTCATATGAAAAAATTTATAACTAGCCTATTCGTTATCTCTTTAGTACTTAGCCCGCTGGCAAGTTCAGACAATGTATTTGATGAATTTGACGCAGAAATGAATGAGTTTGAATCCCCTGACAATGACAAAATAGTTAAAGAGTATATTTCTTTTGTTAGTGGGTATTTAGCTGAATATGACACTTGGAGAAAGGAGTATTTAAACGGGTTCGATTACAAACAAACTCAAATTATTATGCAATGGGGTGAAACCACAGCACAAGATATCAATAATGTTGTTTATTCTGAAGACTTAAAAACCAGAGAACTGGTTGACTACGATAACAATCAGGCTGTGATTGAAATACTCGTCCCTGTAGATACCACTGCAGCTGAAAGTGAAAAAATATTAACGTCATATCTTGCTAAAGATGAAAAAAAATCAGAAGCAAAGCAAGCACTTAAGAAAGTTGTTAAGGCGAAGGATATTCAGTTAAATGAGATTAAATTCGATGCTGAACAAGAAAAAAATGCCAAGGAAGTGATCAAAAAGCAAACGATCGCTTATAAAAATGAAGCGGATCTTAAAGCGGATAAGTTACAAGAAACTCAAGCAAGTGTACCTGAAAGTATTATTGAGAAATCTGTCGAGTTACAAAAAAAGATACTAGAAAAAGAAGAGATCCAACGTATTGCGGCGGTTGAAGCACAATATGCAGCGTTGAGAGAAAAAACAAAGGTGACACCGCCGACGTATAAAGTACTTAAATATACCGCTAAATTACCAGCTAACAGCCTCAGTAAAAGAGCGAAAAAATACAAGCCATTTGCTGAAAAAGAGAGCCAACGCTTCGATATTCCCGTGGCCTTAGTGATGGCTATTATGCATTCTGAATCTGCTTTTCAACCGAAGGCTAAATCAGCGGTTCCTGCTTATGGATTAATGCAAATAGTGCCACGCACTGCGGGTCATGATGTAAATAAAATGATTCGAAAAATAGATAAACCCATGCAAGTTAAAGAGTTGTATGTGCCTAGTATTAACGTTGAAACGGGCAGTGCTTATTTAAGCATTTTAGATAAGCGTTATCTGAAGTCGATAACTGACCCAAAGAGTCGTTTGTATTGCACTATCGCAGCTTACAACACCGGCGCAGGTAATGTCGCAAAAGTGTTTAATAGCAGTGGTAATACCAGAAATATTAATAAAGCGGCACGAGTTATTAACACATTATCGCCTGAGCAAGTGTATACCGCTTTAATGAATAAACTACCTTACGATGAAACTAAGCATTACTTAAAAAAAGTGTCTAAACGAATCGCCTTATACGAAACAAAATCTGCAATATAATCTGCTACAGGGAAAGATGATGATTAAATGTAAGCAGTATTTTAAACCTTTATTTGTTGCTATTACGGGGCTTGTTCTTTTAGGTGCATGCTCATCTAATTCAGGCAGCGAAAATGTACCTGAATGGGTACTTTCACCGACTCAAGATAATCAACAATATATGTATGGTGTTGGTGTCGGAAGGGGGCTTGAAGAAGCAAAGCAACACGCATTAAAAGAGATTGCCGGTAAATTTTCGGTCAGTGTCAATAGCGATACATTACACAAGCAATCTTTACATAATGGGCAAGTGGATCAGCTCTTTTCACAAAAAGTTAACACGCAAGTGAAAGACATTGAGTTTACGCATGTGGAGCAAAAAAAGGCTGAAAAGGTAGAACAACAGTATTTTGTAGAAGTTGCTATCTCGAGAAATGAGTTTATTAAGGATAAAAAATCTAAGCTGACGACCATTACCAATCACATTGATACTAGGCTGAATAATATAAGTAGTAAAAGTAAGATTGAACAGCTTTACGCTTATAACAAAGTTCAAGCCAGTGTAGCCGAAGCTGAGCCGCTACTGTATTTGATTGCCGTTGCCGATAATGAATTTGATTTAACACCTTATACTCGTTTATTTCAGGAGTATTCATTAGCCGAAGCGCAATTGCTTGCAAGTACTCACTTCTATATTCAAGCAACAAATAACTTATCTCCCATTGCAGAGCAGTTACATGACCTAATGCAAACGCATGGGTTTCAAGTTGCTAGTCATAAAAGTAAAGCTGATGCCATTATTCAGGTGCAAGGTAAAACAAAGAATAGCTTGGCTTTTTCTGTTTATAGCACGCGTATTAACTTCAGTTTTTTAGTTAAATCCAAGGTCGGTAAAGTGTATAGCAAAAGGTCATCTCTGCTTAATGGTTCTTCTGTGACTCGCTACCAACAAGCTTATGAAAGTGCCGTGAGTAAATTCTTAACCGTGGTTGAAAACCGCTCCGATGTTTATCAGTTATTAGGGTTTGATGAGTAAACGATACTGATAATAAGTACAAAATAATTAAATAATCAGAATTCAGCATATTTAACTTTGCATATTAAAAGGAAGTAGTACATGAAGAAAAAATTATTAGTTGTCGCAGTATCTGCAACGTTAGGTCTTACTGGTTGTATTCAAACAAAAGAAAATATTCGTGAATATACTGATGTTTCAATGCAAAAAGCAGATATATTACCAAGCAAAGAAACCATTGCTGGTGCGAAGCAAAAAATAGTGATTTTTCCTGCAGATACAACGGATTCTCCCTTAGGTAAATCAAGCCATACCGGCACAGCGATTTCCACTGCATTAGAAACTCATCTCGCGGAGGTTGGGGTTGAAATAGTAGATAGAAACATTGCAAGAAAGCTTAAGAAAGAACTCGCACTTGCAGAGTCAAAGGGGAAGTCGCAATACAGTGGTCCCGATATTGCTGACTATGCCATCACGGGTAATGTTTCAAACGCTTCTCTTTCCTATGATTTTACAGCGCGAAAGTCATACACAAATGATGATGGTAAAACCAGTGTGACACCTGCACACTGTCGTTTCACGGCAACGGTGGCAGCTAATTTAAAACTCTATAAATTACCTGGGTTAGCTTATTCAAAAACCATTACAACAGAAGACAAAGCTTCCTTCTCAACGGATACCAGCAACAGTCGATGTCCTATCAGCAATGCTTCTGCTAATGCTTTAATACGTAAAGCTGCTAAAGCTGGCGTTGAAAGTAATCGAGCGAAATTCCAGAACTTCTTTGCTCCTAAAGCTTATGTGCTAGAGCGAAAAGTGAATGGCGATAAAAGTTTATTTAAGATATCTGCAGGCAAAAATTTTGGTTTTAAACCTGAATCAACGATCACCTTTTATAACTTAGAAGTTAAAGCAAATCCATTAACCGGTGATGTTGCTATCGAGGAATATGCAGTGGTTGAAGGCACTATCACGAGTAACCTTATTAGTGACAATTTTGCTTGGATATTAGTGGATGACGAATACGCTGATCAAGTTAAGTTAGGTGACTACGTTAAAGTTAAATATGAGAAATCAACCTTCGGTGATCTTACCACTAAAATGACCACGAGTTTTAATAGTGGCCTAAAAAACATGTTTAACTAATTCAGGTTTAACTAATTCAAGTTTAAGTAAGTTTAGCTTAATTCAAACTAACTTAACTCAAACTAGTTTAGCCTATGCCTCATTAGGCACTGCAGTCAGCCATAAAAACGACACATTGTTTCTTTTTATGGCTGATTTTTTTGCTTTTATTTTCCTGCTTTGATCTTCTCCTTAACACTTACACAAATTCAATTAAATATTCTCAATTAAACATGCCCATTAAGTAACTGTGTGATTTTTTAGTAATCGCGGTAACTTCTTTAAATTAACAACTTACTTTAAATTAGCTGACCAGTGTCAACTATCTAAAATTAAAGATTTATAGTGGGATATTATTGATTGTTTGCCTCGCAGATACACAGTATTGTGCGTGATATGATCACAGTAAAATGGCCGTTTAGGAGATAATAATGTCAGAACATGATGCAAACTTACCGAATATTGAAGCAACTGAGTTCGATATTCCAAGCTTAGAAAAAGTGACAGAAAGATCTCTCCCTGCACCGCATAAACCAAGAATATTATTGTTATATGGTTCATTACGAGAGCGTTCTTATAGTCGCTTTGCTGTTGAAGAAAGTGCACGTCTATTAAATGCATTTGGTGCTGAAACGCGGATTTTTAATCCCGCAGGTCTCCCACAACCGGATACTGAAGATGAGTCTCACCCAAAGGTGAAAGAGTTACGTGAGTTGATGATTTGGTCCGAAGGACAAGTGTGGTGTTCACCTGAGCGACACGGTTCAATGACCAGTATTTTTAAAAGCCAAATTGATTGGATGCCTTTAAGTATTGGCGCAGTTAGGCCTACTCAAGGAAAAACCCTTGCTGTTATGCAAGTTTGCGGCGGTTCTCAGTCTTTTAATGCGGTTAATCAAATGCGTATTTTAGGTCGTTGGATGCGGATGGTGACTATCCCAAACCAATCGTCAGTTGCGAAAGCATTTTTAGAGTTTGAGGAAGACGGGCGAATGAAAGCATCATCTTATTACAATCGTATCGTTGATGTGATGGAAGAGCTAGTGAAGTTCACTTTATTGTTACGAGACAATAAAGCGTACTTTGTGGACCGTTATTCAGAGCGTGTTGAATCAGCAGAAAAACTAAGCCAGAGAGTTAATCAAAGATCGATATAACAGCGCTTTTAATGTAAGGGCGAATGTTAATTTAAAGGCAGATGTTAATTTATAGCGTTGAATTTAAAGCAGTAAGTTTAAAGCACAGATGACTGTATTGCATCTATGCTTTAACAAATAAACTTTACACTTTCTTAGTATTGCCTTTATTGCATTTGTAATTGAAACTGTTCAATAATCTGTTTATGTTTTTGCGCTAAAACACCTTCTTTTACCGTAGGAATTCGCATTAAATCAACTTGTTTATTGGTTTCAGAAAACTCCCTTGCAAAATGTGCTGCTAGTTCATGTTTTCGGCTTTGCTGAGATAAGTCGGCAATGTCTGCAATATTAATATCAGGATCAAAGCGGTGAAAGCCTTGATAGCTAAAGTGTTTATCTACATGCAAATCACTGAGACGAATAAACTCTTGCATTAAAGCACGGCTCAATGCATTTAAAGACAGTTCATCTACCATCAAATAAAGTGTCGCATTGCTCATCTCCGGCAAAGTGCTACGTTGTGTTTGTTGAACCTTTATATCGACCAACCACAAACCATTAGGACGTTGTTGTGCCTCTATCAGTGCTAATTGGCTATGGTCATAACTGATAGTCTCTAACACTTGGTTTATTTGTTGCTGCACAGTGGTTGTAATTGCAGGTTCATTGATACATTTATTTTTATCGTAAAACTCCGCCATTAAGGGAAGATCAATGTGAGTATTAAAAGGTGTGGTGGTGCTGTGATTAAGGGTTAATCTGAATAGCTCTCTCACTTCATGCTCGCGTGATTTTTTTATCGCTAAAAAAACACTTTGAATAATCTCAGAGGTTGGTAATTCTCGCTCTACACGCCATTTTCGACCAAATAATAATTTAAGTTGGCTTTCTTTTTGAGTCGATTTTTTATGGTAGTTATCATGCCCTACAACGCCTACTTGTATATAAATGCCCGATAGTTCCTGTGCTGCAAATACAACATATCTAGGGTCATATTCAATATCACAAATGAGTGCTTCGACACTTTGCAAAGTATGTTGATAAGTTAAGTAGTGTTGGGGCACACAGTAGTCACCATTACTTAGTAAAATTTTTGGCGCTTTAGGCATCATCTTTTCACCTAAACGCAGGGAAACTTCTTTAACCATTTGAAAAACCTTATCGTGTTTATTTAAAAACTAATACGC
Organism: Psychromonas sp. SR45-3; assembly: GCF_014163575.1. Taxonomy (NCBI): domain Bacteria; kingdom Pseudomonadati; phylum Pseudomonadota; class Gammaproteobacteria; order Alteromonadales; family Psychromonadaceae; genus Psychromonas; species Psychromonas sp. SR45-3. Next base: position 38,415 of record NZ_JACJDP010000018.1, on the reverse strand, counting down.
TGTGCAATCAACTAAAGTTCACTGATGCAATAAAAAGTAGTAATTAAGACCAAGGGACGCCACAAATAATTTCATTTGATAGCGTCTTTTTATAAAAGGCTGTGAGGGGTATCAACACTAATACAAGATGATGTGATTAATTGCGAATAGAGGGAGCTTTTATTTATCTCTCATCGTTTGATTATATTAATAACCAAAGCGTGTTGGTTCAAAGCGGTTCAAGAACTTATGCATTGAATGACAAAGAAATAGGGTGATCACAATGGCGACAGCAATACTACTGATCCGGTATAACGCACTAAAGATTAAATCGTTATCAGGACTTAAATATTGTCCGAAAAGAATACCTAAGGTGGTCATAGCTCCAAAACCAATACTAGAGCCACCACCTTCTCGTACGTGAAATTGAGCAAATAACATAAGTCCAATCCACAGAACAGGTATCACCAGTAATAATTGATTTGACCAATCATAGAGTAAAAACTGTAGTGAGATGCCAAAAGCCACTCCAAGAATTGTCCCTATTGCACGTTTACGGGCATAACCAATCACACCATTCCAGTGCATAGGAAATAGAATTAAGATGGTACTTGCCTGAGCGGACATTGAATCTTGTAAATCGAAAATTTGAAAAATAATAAATGAGATCGTTGCGAGGGTGGCGCCTAATAAAGCCTCATGACGCATACGATGTGGCGCTTTAGGCGCAGGTTTATGTGCAGTTCTAGGCTCTACATCTGGTATAACGGCCATCATGGCATAGGCGATAACAACAGATAATATTGTTGCCCAAAAATTACTAAATAATAGATCGTTTAAGTTGGTATCTGGGTAGCTAGCAAAATTCAGCATAATGCTTAGCATCAACACGCCATTTGCCCCAAATAGAAATAAAGATCCTCGTGACATCGCTGCAAAACGATACATAAATAATAAAAATACAACCGGTGTCATCAAACCGGGTGAGGCCCCTAGTAAACTAGTGAGAAAGCCTACTTCAATCACAGCCACGACAGAAGAGGCAATGATTTGGCGCATAGCATGAGCTGACATTACAGGGACTAACCCCAGTAAGATCATCGGTGTAACGGTAAAGAAAATACCATAATGTAAATCAAATATCTTACACAGTGTAAAACCGAGGGTTGCCCCCGTTGCAACACGTAAGCATTGGCGTAAATCATTGGTAGTCAAGGGAGTGTGACGTATTTGCATGAGCAGGCAGACCTTTATTAGACTTTTATTATTTTTTGAATATCTTGCAGTGATAGCAACAATGGACTGTCTGAGTGTGAGTCAGGAAAGTCCATGCCACTATGTGTAAGTGAATCAATCTAAGTTAGTAAATCTAAGCTAGTAAATTTAAGTTAATATATATAATGCAGTAGGCTGATCATTTTAATCTGACCTTTAGCGAATAAACCAAAAATACTATTATCAGGTAACAGCTGTACCGTTGCCCTAGCACCTGCAGGGAGGTGATTAATTTCCGTATCGTTTAAGGTTAGATGTAGTCTTAAGCGTTGTGCATCTCGCACCCAACGTGTTGATTCTTGCGGCTCTGCTAAACGACCATTAGCATCAAATTGTCCCGCACTCACCCCCGCATCAACACCACTAACGGTTGCTTGATACAATTGACCTGGCTCACCATCAAAGGTTACTAATGCCGTCGAGTCGACGTTGACGTCACGCAGGTTCTTTTCTCTAAAGTCCGCAATAATATCTATTTTCTGAGAAACCATGGCGAGCAATGGTTGGCCTATTGTTGCGAAGCTACCGACTTCTAATTGTAAGTTGGTGACAATACCGTCTTGGTCAGCATGGATTTGGGTATAAGAAAGGTCTAACTTTGCTTGCGCTAGACGGTTTTGTGCCTGACGCAGTTTAAGGTTTTTCTCTCCATAACTACCACGGCTGATTTTAAGTTTGTCTAAACGAGCGATCGCTGCTAAAAGATTAGCTTCAGCTGCATCAGCATCACTATCCGCTTGATCTTTTTGTTGACGTGAAACGCCATGAGAAGCGAATAATGCATCAAGACGTTTCGCTTCACTGCGTTTTTGATGCGCAGTTGTTTTACTCGCATTAACATCAGCTTTTGCCGCCGCAAGCGATGCATCCAACTCAGCGTTATCTTGATTTGCTTGTTCAAGAGCCAATTGAGATTGTGCCACCGCTAGCTCATAAGGCGCGGGATCAATTTGGAAAAGTAGATCACCCTTAGCAACCGTTTGGTTATTAGTGACTGCAATGGTTTTAATTTTTCCGCTAATTTGTGGTGTTACTTTAGTGACAACACGCGTCGCCATTGCCTGAGGAGTTAAAGGGATAATATTATCGGCCAGCAAAAAATAGCTAAAAATCATTACAAATCCAAAAATAGCGACTTTTACTAAACGGGCAAATTGTTGATCTGGTGTCATCTTATTTCTCATAAATCAGTTGAAGTAATTTTCGCCAATTTTTGATTGGCGTTATCAGTAATTAAACTAATAATACGTTCGAACTCATTGAGTTCAGTTGGGCTTATTCCTTCAAGCAAATCCATGCGGACTTGTATAATCCGTGTTTCTATTGTTTTTAATGTTTCTTTTCCTGCGGGTGTGAGGTCGACAATTCTTGCGCGTTTATCTTTATCGCAACAATGTCGTTCAATCAAACCTTGCTCTTCTAACTGGCCTAATGTCCGCATCAGCGAAGGCAATTCAATTTCTAATGCATTGGCTAATACCTTTTGACTGACCTTATCCCCTAAGCGTAATAACTTCCAAAGAGCAGTCCAACGTGGGTAAGTTAACCCCAACGGGGCAAGTTCAATCTCTGCCACAGTGCGCCATCGCCTATGCAAACGCGCGAGGTGTTCAGCAAGTGATAGTTCTTTTAACCGCTCTAATTCTTGTCGCATATTATTCACCTAATAAAGAATATAGTTAGCAAGCTAAGTATTGTACTTAGTTAGCTTGCTAAGTAAATAGCTGGCTATTTAAAAGTTGATAGGAAAGTCTTAGTGTTAATGGATCGAATGCTGAATCATTGAGCGGTGATAGTCTGCCAAAGATGGTCTTACCCATAATTTATAACCTAATGATTCATCAGCTAATAATCCATCAGCTAAAAATCCATCAACTAATAGTTCATGGTCTTATATAAAAGAGGAGTAACAATTAGGTGTGAAGTAGTGAAGTTCAGTGATCATGAGCTGTTTAGTGATAGTGATACCTAAAGTGACTGCTAGGTAAAATGATTAGCGATAAAGTAATAGTAAGGTCAGCTGATGAGGTTGATGACATGTAGTACGGCCTCTTTTTTAAAATTTTAAAAAAGAGGCGTTGGTTGAATGATTAAATAAATTGATTCATTCAACCTCTTTATTAGATAGCTGATGAAGATGTCATCAGCTATCTAGAGAGTGGTTATTCACTGGGATCTAAGGTGCTAGACTCATCGAAAGGTAATGGTTTCTAGCATCTTATTTTAATTTGAAATAACTCACTGAACTGAGCAGTTGTTTACTTAGTTCTGATAGCGAAGAAGCAGAGGTCATCGACACTTTTGCTCGATTGGTATTTTCCACTGAGACTTGGTTAACTTCATTAACATTTATTTGTATTTCATCAAGAGTATTGGTTTGTAATAACGACGCTGCAGACGTTTCTTTAGAAATATCTTTAATCTCCTCTACGGAGAGATTAATCTCATCGATGACCTGGCCTGTATGCGTAACATGCTCAACACTTTCCAATGATTTAGTATGGCTATTATTGATAACAGAAACAGCTGATAGTGTGCGTTTTTTAAGTGACTCAAGTGTTGTTTGGATTTCTCCTGTAGAGTCTTGAGTGCGTTTAGCTAAATTTCTGACTTCATCCGCTACTACGGCAAAACCTCGACCGTATTCACCCGCTCGTGCAGCTTCAATTGCTGCATTTAATGCTAATAAGTTAGTTTGATCTGCAATACTTTTAATCACTTCAAGGATGCTAATGATATTATCTGCTTCGGCATCTAATTGTTGAATAGCGGATACTGAGTTTTCAATCTCGCCCGCTAAGCCTTGAATAGAAGTAATAGTGACCTCAACTCTCCGTTTCCCTTTTTGTGCAGACTCAATTGCATTATTTGATTTAGCAACTGCGTTATCTGCTTTTTCAGACAACTGTGTGGAGACAGAATAAAGCGCATCCACCGAGCCTGACAGTTTAGCCATTTGTGAATGTTGGAATTCAGCATTATTGATTCTTAATTTATTATCGCTAACGAGGCCTACTATTTCTTTATCAAGGTTATTTGCGAGTGAAATAACTGATTTAAATATGTTTTTTAGATCGGCCATCATACTGAAAATAGAGCGTTTTATTTCGCTGATTTCATCTTTATTATCCTTCACCTCAATGGTTTTACTGAGATCTCCTTTAGATAAAGAGTGAGTGACTGAAACAATTGATTGCAAGTCTTTTTTTAGCTTAGTGAGCATTAAAAAGGAGAAAGTAATAACCATTACAAAAATACTGATCGCTAATATAGTAGATTGCAGCACATTTTTATTTTCAGCTACAATTATTTTTTCTGAGCGGATATTCACTAACTTATCATACATTACGTTAATGGATTCAATACTTTTAATGACGGGAGGGAAAGCTAGTCGCGCTGCTTTTTCTGCTTTTTTTCGAGTAATAAAAGTTGCTTGAGTTAACCACACATTAGTTAGTTCAGAAAGTGATAGATCAAGGTGTTCTATCTGTTTTAGCAGTTGATCCCTACTGTTGAGAATACCAACTTCAGGTTGTAGTTGTAGTTCCGAATTCCATTCACTTTCAAGAGTATGACTTGTTGTCATTAAACTCGTAATATAATCGTTGAGCATTAACTGAACATTATCGGTTGCTTGTTTTAATTCTTTTTCTTCTATCGCGCGCGCCGAAAATTTCATGCCCATATCTTCAGAGAATTGATAAGCCTTAAGGATATCTTTCCACTTATTATTCACACTTGTGTAGAACTCTCTAATCTCTGAATCTAAGGCAATATTATCAACTACAGTTTGACTATTAATGACCAGTTTTATAGACATAAAGAGTAATGAGCATAATAAAATAACCACTAAGCTCGATATTTTGAAAGACAGCGTCAAGTTTTTAAGTAAATTCAAAGTATACATCCATGTAAAGAAATAATGAAAAATAGGCTGATTGATAAGCTTTAGGAAGCGTATTTGTTAGATCAGGATTGAGTAAAAAATAATACCTCAATAAGGGTAGATGTGATTTTTTAAAATACAACAGTATCACTGTCAATAATAATCAATATCAGTGGGTTGTTAGGTAAAAGTGGGATGAGGTTAATTGTACTGTACTGTATTGTTTCACTTTGTTACTAGCATTAAGCTTTTGTCGCTGAAGATGGAGTAAGTATGTGAGAACTAACATTATTGATTAGCTCTCGACAATTGGGCTAACCTTTTACAGCAAGCCTAAATTTTTAGCATGGAACTGTAGGTGTGAATCAATATAACTACTGATAAAGTAATAACTGTGGTCGTAACCTTCACGCATATTGAGTTGAAACTGGTTTAATTGAAGGTTAGCAATTGCGGCTAAGTTTTCAGGTTTCAACTGTTCTTGTAAAAACGAATCGTTGCTACCTTGGTCAATTAAAATAGGTTGATGATTTTTTTTCTGTGCTAATAATTCACAGCTGTCATAGGCTTTCCATTCTTCAACATTATCACCTAAATAAGCACTGAATGCTTTTTCTCCCCATGGACAATTAATAGGGTTACAGATTGGACTAAATGCACTGATTGATTGGTATAAATCAGGATTCCGTAAACCAATTGTTAATGCGCCATGCCCACCCATTGAGTGACCGCTGATCACACGTTGTTTGGTGACTGGGAAGTTAGCTTCTATTAAAGCGGGTAACTCATTAACGATATAGTCGTACATTTGATAATGCTTATTCCAAGGTGCTTGTGTGGCATTAAGGTAAAAACCTGCACCTAAACCAAGGTCGTAAGCTTTATCTTTATCGTCGGCTACATTCTCGCCACGTGGGCTGGTATCTGGTGCAACAATCGCAATACCTAACTCTGCTGCTAACTTTTGTGCGCCTGCTTTTTGCATAAAGTTTTCGTCGCTACAGGTTAAACCTGATAACCAATACATGACTGGTACTGGGTTATTACTGCTTGCTTGCGGCGGTAAATAGATGGCAAAACGCATTTCACAATTAAGTACGTTTGATGAGTGAGTGTATTGTTTATGCCAACCTTCAAATAGTTTATTGCTGCTGATATTTTCAAGGATCATAATATTGCTCGTTTTTAATTGAAGTAGACCAAACAGCGGTCCTGCTTGGTCTATAAGTGAGGATTTTAGCTACGTATGTTAGCTAGGTACTTTAGTTACTTACTCTATTTATGGTCGAAGTGAATAACAGTACGGATACTTTCGCCACTGTGCATTAAATCGAAAGATTTATTGATATCTTCCAATGGCATAGTATGCGTAATAAAGTCACTCAACTTGAACTCTCCAGCCATGTAACGTTCAACAATTGCTGGTAATTCCGAGCGACCTTTAACACCACCAAATGCAGTACCACGCCATACACGCCCAGTCACTAACTGGAACGGACGAGTAGAAATCTCTTTACCAGCGCCAGCAACACCAACGATCACTGATTCGCCCCAACCTTTATGACAACACTCAAGTGCGCTGCGCATTACGTCAACATTACCGATACACTCAAATGAGTATTCAACACCGCCATCGGTCATTTCAACGATCACATCTTGGATAGGTTTATCGTAGTCTTTAGGGTTAATGCAGTCAGTTGCACCTAGTTGTTTTGCTAGTTCAAATTTACTTTCATTAATATCAATACCAATGATTTTATTTGCGCCAGCCATTTTTGCGCCAATGATAGCTGATAGACCAATACCACCTAAACCAAAGATGGCAACGTTATCGCCTTTTTCAACTTTAGCGGTATTTAATACCGCGCCCATACCTGTGGTAACACCACAACCTAATAAACATACTTCTTCAAGTGGTGCTTCTTTGCTGACTTTAGCTAATGAGATCTCTGGTAATACTGTGTACTCAGAGAATGTTGAACATCCCATGTAGTGGTAAATGGGTTGCCCGTCTTTATAGAAACGGCTAGTGCCGTCTGGCATTACGCCACGGCCTTGTGTTTCACGTACTGCGCTACATAAGTTAGTTTTACCTGATTTACAGAACTTACATTCACCACATTCAGCCGTATAAAGGGGAATAACATGGTCTCCGACACTAACACTAGTGACGCCTTCGCCTACCTGTTCAACAATACCACCACCTTCATGGCCTAAAATAACAGGAAATAAACCTTCTGGATCTTCGCCAGATAAAGTAAATGCATCGGTATGGCAGACACCAGAAGCGACTACTTTAACTAATACTTCACCTTTTCTAGGCAACATTACATCAACTTCTTCAATAACTAGTGGTTGATTTGGGCCCCAAGCGATCGCTGCTTTTGATTTAATAAATTGGTCTGTCATATTTACTCCGATTATGTGTGTATTGCATTTTAATAGGTCTATTATATTTGTTTCTGAATTAATGATAATCTACCTAAAATGAAAATTACTTTTACTAGGTGGTAACAATGAAGTGGCAAGGTATTAATGAATTTGTAGCGGTAGCTGAAACCCAGAGTTTTTCATTAGCCGCTAAAAACCTCAATATATCAACCGCACAAGTAAGCCGTCAAATCAGTGCGCTGGAAAAACGTTTAAAGGTAAAACTGTTCTACCGTACCACACGTAAAGTATCACTAACACAGGAAGCACAGCTATTTTATCAGCATTGTCGTCACCTATTAGATAGTCTTGATACCGCAGAACAAGCGATAACCAATCTGCAAAGTAGCCCGCAGGGGAAAATAAAACTAACTGTGCCAGTTACTTATGGCGAACAAAAAATATTGCCATTAGTGAATGACTTTGTAGCGTTACATAATGAAATTGAAGTGACAACCGAGCTAACCAATCATCGTGTCGACTTAATTGATGGTGGCTTTGATATTGCTATTCGTCTAGGGCAATTACAAGACTCAACCTTAATTGCCAAACGATTGAGCCAACGTTTTAATTATGTGTGTGCCACTGAAGATTATTTACAAACACACGGCCAACCTCACTCATTATCGGAGTTAAAACATCACAATTGTTTATTGGGCACGCGAGACTATTGGCGCTTCATTGAACAAGGTAAAGAAAAAGCGGTGAGGGTAAAGGGAAATTTACGCTGTAACAGTGGCTTATCGCTGGTGGATGCTGCATTAAAAAATATTGGTATTGTGCAGTTACCGGATTATTACGTGCAAGCGTATATAGAGTCAGGCCAGTTAATGAGGATTTTGGATCAGTTCAGAGAACCCGCAGAGGGCATTTGGGCGGTATACCCACAGAATCGTTATATGTCACCTAAGATCCGTTTGTTAATCGATCATCTTGCCAAGTATTTACAGTGATTAGAGCTTAAGTTATAGGGGAATTTTAATCAAAGGAGCTAAATTTCATACTTGGCTAATTCAATATTGAATTGCTTTACTGGACATTGAATATTATAGTGAGACCTATTTGAAGACCTTTTAATAGTACCGAGAAACGTATGACAACAAGAATATTAACTGAAAATGCTGCGAGTATAAGTGAGTTAAAAGCAAACCCAATGAAAGTCGCTTTAAGTGCTTCTGGGGAAGCAATTGCTGTTCTTAATAGAAACGAGCCTGCTTTTTATTGTGTGCCAGCTGAAACCTATGAGCTTTTAATGGATCACGTAGAAAACTTAGAGTTATTAGCCTTGGCTGAAAGTAGAAAAGATGAAATAAGCATCAAGGTTAGTTTAGATGACTTATGAACTTGAATTTAAAAAGTCAGCTTTAAAAGAATGGAAAAAATTAGGCTCTACAGTACAAATTCAATTCAAGAAAAAACTTATTCACATCTTAGAAAATCCACACATTTCAAGTGCTAAATTATCTGGTGGGACCGATCTTTATAAGATCAAACTAAGACAAGCAGGCTATAGACTAGTTTATGCTGTTAACGATCAGGTCATTACTGTTACTGTTATTTCAGTAGGAAAACGAGATAAAAGCAGTGTTTATAAAGAAGCAATGAAGCGGGTCGATTAAGGTTAAGAATTAATATTTTTTCGATGGGTTTAGTTCAGAGAACCTGCAGAGGGCATTTGGATGGTCTACCCAGGTGAATCATTATGTAACGGAAGCCCCGTTTGTTAATCGATCATCTTGCGAAGCATTTACAATAAAAAAATAAAGCGCGTACCAGTCTCCTAATACACGCTTTATATTGTCAGCATTGGTTAATTAACTTCAATTTTAGTTTATTAAATTAAGCATTTTTCCATTGTTTTTTACGGTTTTTTTTCCAATTTCTTTGCTGTTTTGACCTGTAGTCATTGCTGGTTTCTATGCCGTGTGGAAAACAATGATTACATCCCATCTCTTCACCAACACAAATTCTGGAAATAAAAGTGCCTGAAATTTTATGAGGCATTGCTGCTAAACCAGCTTCATTTGCACCGTACGCTGAAATTAATTTACTTTCTTTTTTCATTTTCTCTCTCCTAGGAAATACCTAGAACAGAGAACCTTTTAGAAATTGTATTAACATAATTCCCCCTTAATCACTCCATTGAGCACCATCACCATTAACTCTATTACAAGTTGCTACCACTTACAGAAGCGCCCACTGGAAAGAATTTACCATAGCATAATACACCTAAAAAATAATTAATAAAATATCGTTTGTTATTGATTTAATTGTCTTTAATTAAAGTAATCAGTACCAAAAAACAGCTAAAGCGGTATTCCTATGGAGACTATGGGAACGAGGTATCATGCTAATTGATTACTGATTACTGATTACTGATTACTGATTACTGATTAGTTATGTCGCCATACCAAAACTTGACCAAAGTTACACCAAAGCTTCACCAAAACCACACCGCAACTAAAGACAGATAAGAAATAAAAAATTCCCCAATATAAACCTTACTTCAGCACCTTTTGTAGCCATGCCGAAATATCTCTCAACTGCTCAGCGACTACCGTATGTGGCATTGGATATGAATACCACTGTACTTGATATCCGGCATTAACTAATAATTGATTCGCCATTTTACCCGCGCTAAAAGGCACCACGTCATCTTGCTCACCGTGTTGATGTAAAATCGGTGTTTGCTGATTTTCAACGGCTAATGATGCAGGCAATTGATCGCCATTAGGTAAGTAGCATGACATCGCTAAAATACCCGCCAGCTTTTGCGTATACCTTAATCCAGTAAATAAGCTCATCACGCCGCCTTGGCTAAAACCTGCCAATACTATCTTGTCACTGGCAATCCCGTTATCAAGCTGCTCTTGTATCAATCTTTGAATAATTTTTTCTGAATCAAGTACGTCGGCAATATTTGCTCGATTGTGTAAATCCATGCTTTTAATGTCATACCATGAGCGCATCACTGCACCTTGGTTAATGGTCACTGCTTGCTCTGGAGCATGTGGAAAAACAAAGCGAATTTGATGATCCTGTGGTAATCGTAAGACCGGAACAATCGGTGAAAAACCTGCGCCAGAATCGCCTAATCCATGCAACCAAATTACACAGCGTGTTGCTTTTGATGAAGGTTCGATGGTGATCCTATCTAATTGTGTTACTGACATTTGTGGGTCCTTTAATCTGTACTATGTATAAATTTTTATAAGTTATCGTTTTATTAATCAAGCGGTAATGCGGTTTTCTTAACAACTTCACGTAATACAAAACTGGAATGTACTCCGGTTACGCCTTCAAGTTTGGTAATATGTCCCAATAGAAACTTCTCGTAATGCTGCATATCTCGCACTACCACTTTTAATAAAAAGTCTGCTGATTGGCCTGTAACAATTAGGCACTCTAATACTTCTGGTAGTGATGAGACTTCTCTTTCAAAGTTTTCAAATCGTTCTGGAGTATGCCTATCCATACTAATACCGATCATTGCGGTTAGGTTTAAGCCTAAGGCTGCTGGTTTTAATAGAGTGACGTGTTTATCAATAATGCCAGATTCTTCTAGACGTTTTACACGTCGAGAACAGGGAGTAGGGGATAAGCCAACGCTGTCAGCTAACTCTAAATTACTGATCCGCGCATTACTTTGCATTAAGCGCAATATTTGTTTGTCAGTTCGGTCTAATTTGATCACTGAGTGCATGCTTTAACCTCTGTTTGGTTTTAATCACTACTTTTTTTGCTTTAAGTAGGTTTTTGTTGCGATAATTTGCCATTAAATAAGCGAGTTTGCAATCATTCACTCCATAAAATTGTTTATAGTTTCACTATGGATAGCGAGCGAAGTTTCTAACCGGAAACGGGTGGCAATAACCTTACCATGGTGAGCCAACTCGCTGATTCTTTTGTTTTATCTTAACCAGAGACAAAATAAAAGAGTCCTAACCAACTACTATGCAGACCAAAGACTAAGTAGGACAGAATAAGATAGCAACAAACCGTTAATCGAAGAATAGTTTTAGGGAATCTCTTATGTCAATGAATAGCAATCAGCCATCTAGCTTCAATCATAAAAAGTATCGTGCTTTTACGCCTATTCAAAAAGTTGATAGACGTTGGCCAAATCGCACAATTACCCAAGCACCAGAGTGGTGTAGTGTTGATTTAAGAGATGGTAATCAAGCGCTGATCGAGCCAATGAGTCCAAGCCAGAAATTAGAGTTGTTTAAGTTATTAGTTGATGTTGGTTTTAAAGAGATTGAAGTGGGTTTTCCAGCCGCTTCAGCCCCTGACTTTGATTTTGTTCGTCAATTGATTGAGCAAGATTTAATTCCAGATGACGTAACGATTCAAGTATTAACACAGGCTAGAGAGCCTTTAATTGCACGTAGTTTTGAAGCCTTAAAAGGCGCTAAAAAAGCGATTGTACATTTGTATAATTCAACCTCTACGGTGCAACGTGAACAAGTTTTTAAAAAGTCGCGTGAAGAGATTAAAAGTATTGCAGTGCAAGGTGCGCAATGGGTAAAAGAGATGGCGTTACAACAACCTGATACCTATTGGTCTTTCCAGTATTCCCCTGAAAGCTTTACCGGTACAGAAATGGACTATGCATTAGAAGTCTGTGATGCGGTGATCGATGTCTGGCAACCGACGGTTGATAACAAAGTGATCATCAACTTACCTGCGACAGTAGAAGTATCAACACCTAATGTTTATGCCGACCAAATTGAGTGGATTAACGATAATATCAGTCATCGTGAAGCGGTAAGAATTAGTCTGCACACGCATAATGACCGTGGTTGTGGTGTCGCGGCTGCAGAGTTAGGTGTGTTAGCCGGTGCTGACCGTATCGAAGGTACTTTGCTAGGTAATGGTGAGCGTACTGGTAATATGGATATTGTCACCATGGCGATGAATATTTACAGCCAAGGCATTGACCCTGAATTAAACTTTTCAGATATGGATCGTATTATTTCAACCGTTGAGCGTTGTACGCAATTAGCGGTTCATCCTCGTCATGCTTATGCTGGTGAGCTTGTGTTTGCAGCCTTTTCAGGTAGCCATCAAGATGCGATTAATAAATGTATGAGTATTGATGCTGAGCAGCGAGAGCAAGATCCTGATGCACATTGGCAGGTCGCTTATTTACCTATTGACCCTCGAGATCTAGGTCGCTCTTATCAACAAGTCATCCGTATTAATAGCCAATCGGGCAAGGGCGGTGTTGCTTATGTACTTGAGCAAGATTACGGCATTCAAATGCCACGTTGGATGCAAGTTGACTTTAGCCCATATATTCAAGAGTTTGCAGAACAAAGCGAAGCAGAAGTTGGTCCTAAAGCGATTAAAGAGATTTTTTCTAGTACTTATTTAAATCCACAACAAGCAGCGAAAATGGCCGATTATCAATTAAACCGTGAGGGTAATGTAGATACTTTACAGGTTGAATTAGAAATCGCAGACCAAGTTGTTGGTATTAAAGGCGAAGGTAAAGGTGTGTTAGATGCCTTTGTTAAAGGACTAAGCGCTAAGATTGGTTATGACATTGTATTACTTGATTATAATGAGCATGCTATGCCAAGTAAATTAGGCGCTGAAAATGAACAAGCCGAGGCAATGGCTTACGTACAAATTAGCATTAAAGGCCAGCGTTACTGCGCCGCATCACATTGCGAAGATATTGTTACTGCATCAATGCAAGCGGTATTAAATGCATTAGGCCGAAGTGGTGTAGAGATAGAATCAATTGTATCGCTATCTGCTTAGAGAAAAGAAATGATGATTCGCTAGCGTTATAATGCAGCTATTAAAATAAAGGCTTCAACGATCATTTCATGATCATTGAAGCCTTTATGGTATTAGCGATTGGTCGATTAAGCTGGACCTAGATAAATACGTACCCGTGACGTTATTTTTAAATTAAATGATATATCAGTTAAGCTAAACCCCAGTTACACAGAATTATTGACAGGGCCATTAAGCCAAACCTAAACGACGCCAATCTCTATTTAAACCACGTCATAAACGGCCAACTCAATAATATTGTCATCACTCTTCGAGCAAGACTCTAATCAAAAAATGCTTTAATCAAAAAAATACGGCAATCAAGCCATAAGAGCTCACTTTGGAATAGATAAAAGTGCCAGTTATGTTTTTACTGGCATGCTTACGTGAATAGACTTTTGGGATTGCGAAGAGAGTCTTAGGATAAAAATATTTATGCATCATTGATAAGTCTAACTTTAAAAAGTAGAATACGAATCATTATCGTTCGTTTTTGTTTGAAGGTCATTATGTCTAACGTTGTTATATTAAGTGATGATCCACAAAGTGGTTCATCATTAACTGAAATTTTAAGCCAAAACAGTCATCAAGTAACTTGCTTTAGTGATACAGAAACGACGTTAGACTTCCTACAGCAACAAAATGTTGATCTCGTCTTATTGGACCATCATTTATCCTCTCCGGAAACATTGCAGTTAATCACTACGATATGTAAACGTTTTGCTATTCCTATTTTATTATTGAGCGCGTTGTCTGAGCAAACCAATGTCCTTGATGGTTTGCAGGCAGGAGCAGATCAATACATGATAAAACCATTTTCTGCTAAAGCATTGTTAGTACACATTGATGCTCTATTACGTCGGGTTACGTTAGAGAAGCAGCGTTTAGCATTCCAGCATTGTAGTAAGCAGTTTTCGTTTAAAGTTGCACGCTTACCGTTAACTGAAACAGAAGTTTCCTTAGTGCAATATCTGAGTAAAAATGACGGCGATATTGTTTCTAAAGCGACTTTACAAAAAGAGGTGTTAAAAAGGGAGTTGTCAGCTTTTGATCGAAACTTGGATGTGCATATTAGTAATATTCGTCGCAAAATGTTTAATGCTGGTTTGTCTAAATCACATATAAAGACGGTGCATGGGAAAGGTTATGCTTTCAGTGAAAAAGTTGCACAACTTTCGTGTGCTCTGATGTTTTTTTTATAGTGGTTTTTTAGGGGGCTCAACGTTGCTTTTTAATATAAGTAAATCATGTTTTAAATGAAGTCTGGTTAAATCTTTACGCCAAGCTATTTATTCATTTATTACATATTTATTCATAAATACTGTAACCACTCTGACTTCTCATCTCAATACCTAAATCCTGGATCCCGAACCATTTTATCTTTTAGCGATTTATTCATATCAGTATTTTAATTTTTTTTAAATGTAAAGAATGTAATTTAGTTGTTATTGATAACTATTATCATGTATTTTTCTGACGTTGTTTCCATCAGTTAGAGTGATCAACACTCAAATGGAATTGCTATCAATAATTAACGCTTTGGAGAAGTGGAACATGTTTAAGAAAAATCAATTAGCGGTCTTCGTAGGGGCTGCGCTTGCCTCATCAATGGTTTATGTAAATGCTGCCGAAACAGGGGCAAACCCTGAAGATGTTATGGTGATCACTGCGGAACGTGAAAATTACAAAGTTGATAGTAATACTGGCTCAATGCGTATGGAAATGACGCAACTTGAAACACCGGGACAAGTGACGGTAATTGATGAGCAATTAATTGATGAGCAGCGTGCGGCGACATTAGGACAAGTTTTAAAAAATGATTCAAGTGTTTCAGCGGGCGGTGATAGCCGCAACCGTGAGCGCTTCTCTTTACGTGGTTTCGAATTAAGTAGTAGCAGCGGTTTTTTACGTGATGGTAAACAGCATTGGTCTCATTACCGTCAACCTGTTGAATTATTAGAATCTGTTGAAGTACTAAAAGGGCCTGCTGGTTTGTTATACGGACAATCAGCACCTGGCGGCCTTATTAACATGATATCTAAAAAACCTACCGCTGAAACGCAGGTTGTATTTAGCCAAGATATTGGTTCAGACAGCGCAACCCGAAGCACTCTTGATGTGAGTGGCGCATTAAATGAAGATAAAACATTACGTAGCCGTTTAGTTTTATCACAACAAAATTATGATTCATGGAGAAGTTATAGCGATGGTTCTACACCTTCTACAGAACGTTTTGTAGGTGGACTATTTGTTGACTATGATATCAATGATGCCGTCACTGTTTCTGCACATTACGACCGAACAACAGATAACGGAAGTGTCGATTCTGGTGCTTATGTAGTTGATGGTAAATCAGTATTAGGCGATAAGTATATTTGGGATACGCAATGGTCAAACATTGATAATGAAGTTGAGAATGTAGGCCTTGGTATTGATGCACAATTAAACCAAAATTGGTCGTTAAATGTTAGCTATAACTATCAAAACTTTAAGCGTCATGATGTAGAGAGTTACCCTACTGAAACAAGTTTTGATGGAACTACTTATAGCCAAAATGGCAGTGATCGTAGTGACCATTGGATCTTCCAAACTGCAAGTGCTGATTTAGTCGGTGAATTTAACACTGGCAATATTGAACACCAATTATTAATTGGTAGTAACTGGCTAGGTTACAGTTATGAACGTGAACAGTATTCGTTAAACGGTTCTACAACGACAGTAGGCGAAGCAAATGCCTCTGCAACCATTGATACTTCTGCAAGTGTAAAAACAAGTGACAGTGAATATAACGCTTATGGTTTTTATGTCCAAGATATGGTGACCTTAAATAAACAGTGGCAAGTATTAGCTGGACTTCGTTATGACTTAAAAGTCACACCGGGTGAAGATGGCGAATCTGATGAAAAATTAGATGCTATTGTGCCTAAACTAGCATTGATTTATCACCCTGCAAGCAATGGTTCTATCTACTTAACTTATTCTGAAAGTTTTGAGCCATTATCCGATGTTTCAGATAGCAATGCGACTAACGACGGTGCTTCACTTGATCCAGTGACAGGTAAACTTTACGAGTTAGGGACGAAATGGGAACTGTTTGACGATAGGTTGTTTGCTTCTGCGGCTATTTTTGAAATTACCCAGGAAAACTCAACTATTAATGTTGGACCTTCTGACTCATACGAAGTTACGCAAGCAGGTGAACGTGTTCATCGAGGTGCTGAATTAGCATTCCAAGGTAATTTAACAGAGTCATTATCATTGAGTGGTACGGGTACTTATCTTGATGCTGAATACACCACGGATGCAAATTATCAGGGGAATAGACCTGCTGATGTGCCTAAATTCTCCGCTAGTGTTTGGTCTCGTTATCAAGTGACCAGTGATACGGATCTTAACTTAGGCGCTACCTACGTTGGTTCACGTTACAGTGATGCTGCTAATACCTACAAAAAAGATGCTTATACACGCATTGATTTAGGTGTTTCTCATACACTTCAATATGACCAAAACCTTGAGATGGTTTTCCGCTTAAACGTAGAGAACCTATTTGATACTGAATACTACGCAGGTGGCGGTTCAACCAGTGATGATTACGCTAGTAACGGTGCACAAAACGTAGTGGTTGGTGAAGGACGTAACTTTATGGCAACAGTACAAGTTCGTTATTAATTAAAGCCTGTCAACTGTTTGAGCAGATGCTCAAACAGTTGATACATCTATTTGTAATTTAATCGCCCTGTCATTTATTTACAATCTCACCTTATCGTTTATTTGCATTAGATAGTAAATGTAAAGAATGTAAATTTATTTATCCCTTAAATGATAATGAGTTACATTTGCGTTTTTATAATCTAATAAAATAAGACATCAACTTTCATGGTCAATTCGCTCAAAAATAAAAAAGTGCAGTTATGGGCAAGGCGTTTACATATCTACGTTTCAATGGCTTTGTTATTAGTTGTTTTATTTTTTTCCGTTACCGGCATCACTCTAAATAGACCTCATTTATATGTAAGTGAACAGCCACAAGTTGATCAGCAAACGCTGGCTATACCTGATTTTTTATTTGCAATAACAGACGATCATTTAGTTGTTGATAAAACGAAGCTGTTAACTTACTTAGCAGATAAAACCAATGTCACAGGAGAGCCCTCATCTGTGCAGTTATTCAGCGAAGTAGAAGAAGGGGAGTTGGTTGAAGGTGAGGTTTCCTTAGATTACAAAGGTCCTGGTTTTAACAGCACCGTCTTTATTGATTTAGTCACGAAAGAAGCGGAAATACAAACAACGCATTATGGTGTGATTGCGGTTTTGAATGATCTCCACAAAGGCAGGAATAGTGGTCAGGTATGGGCATGGTTTATTGATATTAGTGCCTTATTAATGATTTTTTTTGTATTAACAGGAGTGTGCTTGTTAGTGCCTAAGAAAAAGAGTTTTAGCTTGGGATTGAAATGGACGGCATTTGGCACCGTTATCAGCTTATTGATTTATCTCTTTGCCGTACCATAAAAAGTACTGTGAGTTATTGCTGAAGTTAACGCCATATCAACAAAAAATACTGTTAAGAAAATTTAAATGAAGAGAGTGAGAAAATGAAAGGGATCTATTTTAGTTATTGGTTGTTGGGATTAATGGTTGCCTTACCGAGTTGGGCAAAAACTATTCCAGCATCAGCGAGCATGGGCGTTGAGCTTGAACTACCTCAAGTGCAAGCAAGTATCTATGCTCGGCCCTATGTCGCAGTGTGGATTGAAGATAAACAACGACAGCCAGTGCGCACCATGCAGTTGTGGGTAGGTGATGACGAATGGTTAAAAGACTTACGCAGTTGGTGGCGTAAAGTAGGGCGTGATAACCGTTCGGTTGTTGATGCCGTTACTTCTGCTACTAGACCCGTTGGACAACATCGCTTCACGTGGGATGGTTTAGATCAGCAAGGAAAGCGAGTTGAACAAGGTGATTACACTTTTTATGTTGAAGTTGTGCGTGAGCATGGTGGACGTAATTACATTCGACAAAAAATAACGTTAGGTGAAGAAAGCTTTGATTTGCAAATTGCACCTACTGAAGAGACTGGCAATATCGCCTTGCATTATCAGCTTAATTAACGGGGGTTTATATTTTCAAGTTATTAAGTTAGCAGTCATCGATAAATCGTCACCTATAAATAACCACTAATTACAAATCAATAATCACTAAGAGAGAGAACAATGATAAATAAAAAATTCAATGCCGTTGTTGTAATGGCGTCAATGCTAGTCGGATTAACACTATCAAGTGTTGCTAGTGCTCATCCACGTTGGGTATTACCTTCTCATTTTACTATTTCTAAAGAAGGTGGTGATTGGTTAACTTTTGATGTGACAGCATCTCATGGAACGTTTGTTATCGATAAACCTGCGGGAAGTGAAACAGCGCAAGTGGTTATGCCCGATGGCCGTAATGAACGTCCTGACTTTGTCTTGCGTGGAAAACGCCGCTCTGTATTTGACTTTCACTTTACAGAAGAAGGTACACACCGAGTGCAAATTAATGGTACGCCAAGCTACGTAACAAGCTATAAAGCAGGTAAACGTGATACTCAGAAAAGATTACGTGCTAGCAAGGTTGAGCGAGCTGGATTGTTACCTGAAGGTGCACGTGACGTAAGCAGTACATTAAACTACACGCGAGCAGAAACCTATATTACTGTTGGCAAACCAAGTGAAAAGCCTTTCCCGTTAGAAGGTAAATTCTTAGAGCTTCAACCTATTACTAAACCTGCTGATATTGTAGCGACTGAATCTGTACGTTTTCAATTATTCTTTAACGGTAAAGCACAAGCGGGTGTGAAAGCAGAAATTACACGTGATGGGACTTTATACCGTAATCAGCAAGACCAAATTGACGTAGTTAGTGATGAGCAAGGTTTTATTGAGTTTACGCCAGAGATTGCTGGTCGTTATATTTTAAAAGCATCACATACTGCACCTATTATGAATAACCCGCTAGCAGAAAAAATGAATGCTAGTGTGCACCTTACTTTTGAAGCGATATTACCGTAGTGGGTACCCGAATGAGTGTAGTCACCCTGCTTAAAAAAAGCCTAATAGGTATTGGGCTTCTGTCTATTAGCCAGCTTGCTTTTGCGCATTATCCATTAATGAATTGTTCGATTGTTGGCGACAATATCGAATGTGAAGCAGGTTATAGTGATGGTAGTAAAGCGGTCGATTATCAGGTCAATATGTACGACTATGACGATAACTTAATTGCTAAAGTGAGGACGGACAAACGCTCTATTGCTACTTTTAGTGACGCTCCCGATGAATACTATTTGGTATTTGATTCAGGCCATGAGTATCCCGTTGAAGTGGATAGTGTTGAGATAACTGATAAATGAACATACAAGCCGTTGTCAGTGAAAATAAAGGGCATGAAGGTTACTGGATAGCGACGTTATGCCTTTTGATTCTGCTAATAGGTGCATTGTTATTACCCTATAACAGTGCACATCATCAACATCAGCCTTTAGCTGATCATCAACTACTGATCACTGATCTCCCTCCTCCTCCTTTAGCTATGATTGCTGAGCTGCGATTAGCCCATGAAGAGATCCGTTATTTTTATCAGGTGGAACAAGATTGGCTAACGGTAACGCAGTTGGAGCAAGATTGGATTGCTCCCTTTGTAAAAGATAAAAGCTGGGCGCATCAAGGTGAGCATGATTGGTCTTTAGTTGCAGCTGGAATCTATCAAAGTACACCGGCGAAAGGTGGCATACGTTATCTTTTAAATAGCCGTAGTGCTCAGGTTGATATTTGGTTGCAGGAAAAGCCTCAAGCAAGTGCAACTAGCACTTTTGATCTAACCGCTTTAGCCACATCAGGTTGGATTCAAGTGGTGTTTAGTGAGTCACAACTTGCTGAGCAACATACTGAACATTAAAGCAATACTGAATATTAAAGTAGTACTGAACAGTAAAACGACGCTGGACATCAGCATTAGGAAATTTCCATGGCGACATTATTAATTATGCTTAAACGCTTCTCATTGCTTTTATTGTTAACGCTGACGAGTTTGCAAAGCTATGCACAAGTTGATCTAAAAAATGAGCAAAAGATTCAACCTAAGCAACTTAAACAACAAAGCAGCAAACAGAATCGACAAGAAAAAAAACTAACGGTTGGCATTACGTTACAACCTTATTATAGCTACGTGAAAGCAGTGGTTGGCGACCAAGTGAATGTATTGCCCCTTGTTGATGAAGGGTTTAACCCACACAACTACCAACCTCAAGCCAATGATTTACGTCGTTTAAATTTAATGGATGTGATTGTTGTTAATGCTATTGGGCACGATGATTTTGCATTAAAAGTAATTAAAGCTGCTGACCGTGATGATCTTATTATTATCAAAGCGAATAAAGATGTGCCTCTATTACCTGCAATGGGGCAATCTGTCGGCAATGGCGTTGTTAATCCACATACCTTTGTTGGTGTGGCAACAACCATTCAAAAGGTTTATAGCATTGCCAATGAAATGTCTAAAATAGACCCCGGCAACGCTAAGTTATACCGTGCAAATGCAAGAGCTTATGCTTTGAAATTTAGAAAGATGAAACATAAAGCAATGATGGACTTAAGCGATATTAATACCGCAGGTATGAAGGTTGCCACTACGCATAATGCTTATGGTTATATTCTGCAGGAGTTTGGTGTGCAAGTCAGTGCTGTTATTGAACCTGCACACGGTGTTGAGCCAAGTGCAAGCCAACTGCAAGAAACCATCGAAAAGATTAAAGAATCTGGAATCGATGTATTGTTTTATGAGCTAAATATGCCAAATCGTTATGTTGATACCATCGAAAAAGAAACAGGAATTAAATTATACCGTTTCTCACACATGACCCACGGTGCTTATCTCGCGGACAAAGTTGAAATTGAAATGCGTCAAAATTTAAATACCTTAGTGGAAGCCATGAAGTTTACTGCAGCACAAAAAGGTGGTGTGTAGTGGGGCCCTCTATTTCATTAAATCAGGTTAGTTTACGCTATGAAAATAACATTGTGTTACAGGATATTTCTGCAACCTTAGGAGCGGGTGAATGCCATGTCATCATGGGCCCTAATGGGGGAGGAAAAACGTCACTATTACGTTCGATATTAGGGTTAACGCCTTTTAAAGGAGAGGTGAATATCCATTGGCCAAAGGGAAAAGGTAAAATAGGGTATGTGCCACAAAAGGCAGCCTTTGAGCCTAGCTTGCCATTAACTGTATTAGATTTTATTTTACTTAATCAAAGTCGCTCACCTTTATTTTTTAACTTTAATAAAAAACACAAGGTCAAAGCGCTGCAACAATTAGCGCGTTTGGGAATGGAAGATCGCGCCATGTTTAGAATGGGCCAATTGTCTGGCGGCGAGCAGCAACGCGTTTTATTTGCACAAGCCTTGTTGGATGATCCTGATTTATTGATTTTGGATGAGCCTACTAATGGCATGGATGACCAGGGTGTTCGCTATTTTGAGTCATTGATTGCTGACCTTGTGAAAGAAAAAAAAACCATTTTAGTCGTACATCATGATATTAGTGCGGTACGCCGTTTACAGGCTGTGGTGCATGTAGTGAATGGAACTTTATTGGAAAGTGGATTGGCAGAAGACGTATTAAAGCCAAATAAAATAGAACGATTATTTAATCATTATCGCACCCATTCAAACCATCAAAATGAGGAAGTCGCTTAATGGATTGGTTACGTTTATTGGCAAACCAAGGTTCGGAAGCTGGCTGGTTAAGTGAAAGTTTTGCCTATGGTTTTATGGTCAATGCTTTAGTGGCTGCTTTGTTAGTTGGACCACTATTGGGCGGATTAGGCACATTAGTGATTGCTAAACGTCTTGCATTCTTTTCCGAGGCGGTAGGGCATGCCGCATTAACCGGCATTGCTATTGGCGTACTATTAGGGGAACCTCCTGAAAACCCAATCATAGGCTTGTTCTGCTTCTGCATGATTTTTGCGTTGTTATTGCATTTTGTACGTAACCGTACCGCAGTACCTTACGATACTTTAGTAGGTGTGTTCCTTGCTGTTGCGCTAGCTGGTGGTGCTGCATTATTAATGTATGTGGCACGTAAAATTAATATTCACATGTTAGAGAATGTGTTATTTGGCTCAATATTAACTATTACCGACTTTGATTTATTAGTATTAGGTGCCAGTTGCCTACTTATTATTGTTGGGTTGATGTTTACCTTTAATCGTATTTTATTAGCTTCAATTAGCCCTGATATCGCTAAAGTACGTGGTTATAATACGCACTTTTATGATTACTTATTTGTCATGATGATCACCTTAGTGACGATTGCTGCGGTGAAAATTGTTGGTGCTGTTTTAGTGGGGGCATTGCTATTAATACCCGGAGCAACGGCGCGCTTAATGACCAGAAGCATGGGCAGTTTTGTTCTGTTGTCTTCATTGTTAGCTACGTTAAGCTGTTTAATTGGGACTTTGTTACCAATGGAATTAAAACTGCCTATTCCCTCTGGCGCGTCAATTATTTTAGTGGCGGCTAGCTTCTTTTTAATCGCAACGGTCTATCGAATTGTGGCGAGGAAACAATGATGAATGCCTTAAATAAAGTTAAAAAGTTTAAACAATGTAAAACATCGAATACATTAAAAAAATCTCTTCTGTTTAAGCGAATTTTATTACTTATATTGTTCTTATTACCTAGCCAGTTAATGGCCAAAGATATTTTAACCACTACCCCAGTGACTTATATGTTGGCGACCCAGTTAATGAAAGGGACAACAATTAGCACCACCTATTTAGCACCTAAGCGTTACGGTATTGATCGTTTAAATAATTGGTATGCAAATAAAGGCGAGCAAAAAGCATATCAAGCAGGAGAACAAGCCACTGTTGCCATTACATTAAGCGCACTATGGGCGCAGGATCCTCTATTCATTTATGCGCGGCAGGGGAATATTAAACTGATTGAGGTAGATGCTTCACAATCACTATCCCCTCGTAGCCGAGGCATTGCCTCAGTTACCTTACCAAGTGCAGAGCGTTCAATTTATGCGTGGTTAAATCCAAATAATTTGAGCACTATGCTAAGTATTGTGAGTGAAGATTTAAAGAAAGTTTGGCCAGAAAAAGCACCTGTAATAGAAAAAAATCAACAACAGTTATTGATTGATATTCGTTCGTTGATTAACCAACAACAGCAAACTTTATTTGCTAAAGAGATTGATTCCGTTGTATTGCTATCGGATCAGCTAGAAGACTTTGCTTCGGCAAATCAGTTGTTTGTAGTAGAACGATTATTTAAAGATGAATTGGAGTGGACAGCGCAGGATAAAGCCAGTTTAAAAGCGTTATTAACAGAATCGCCTGAGTTGTGGTTAGTCACAACGCGTAAAGTATCCTCTCAACTAAAAGCATTATTACCTGATTTTAATCAGATATTAGTTGTTGATAGTATTGACCGTTGGGGAAGGGCTGGCATCACGCTAGATAAACCATTACAACGCTGGTTATTTTAAATGCTCTAAGCGCGAATGACTGCAGCTAATATTAATAATGGTTGCAGTCAGTACTTTAATTTAAGCATGGTAAAAGCTAATGCCGTTCTTATTTATGTGATAAACGGCATCTCACTTCTGTGTTATACGCCTCTTCTACTTTATAAGTATTTAACTTCTTATTTTTATTGATAATTCTTTAGTTGTTGAATGTTCATTATTCAATTATTTATTTACGTCTTTTAATATGTAATAACGAGTATAGTTTTGATTGCAGTTTCTTTTCCGCTCTGTCTTTAATTTTGGCTTCACCGGCTTTCTCTATTTCAATAATCCCAGAACGGTTCAAAGTAATTCTATAACGTTCAAACTGTGCATCATATTGGCCTTGGTCTAATGCGACAATGACGTTAATTTGGTAGCGTCGTTCAATAGAGGTGGTTTGGATTTTTTCTTTATTTGAGGTGCTTTCTAAGCGTTCAAATACCTTACCTGTTCCACCCTCAACAAAACGAGTTAATGGGCGTAGACTGAAAAATATATTTTCTTCAATAGTATCGTAACCTGCCTGAAAACCTTGCCTACTGATACGTGATTCAATACGGTAATGCAAAAGCTGCGCACTCTGTTTATTTTGACTATGACGCTCAGCTAACAAATCTCTACTTTGTTGAGGCAGTTTCTTACTGATGCTGTAATCTAGCCAAACTTTTTGCCTGGCTATTTCCTGTTGATTAGTCGAATCGAATAATGTGCGCGACCATTTAGGTTTACCGCGCCGAATCCAACGCCAAAGCATATTCTTAAATTCGTCCTTAAATACTTCACGCACACCATAAATGATCGCCAATATAAATATCATTAACGTGGTTAATTGGCTAAAGGCACCCTGCGTTTTAATAATCAACACTAATACCACACTCATCAATAAAGCGGTCGCGACACCTGTCACCAATTTTCGAGTGTGATTGCCTAATATTAATGTCTTGCTCTTAAAGATTACGCCGTATTCAATTAAGCGACGTAATAGACGCATTTTATTAGCAATACGGTTTGGATCTTTTAAAGTGGCTTCAGAGTTATAGCCCTTTTTTTTGCGGTATTGATTTTCTTCATCGCAAATAGCTAACAATGCTAAACGGGTTTCACTAAACTCGCTGTTACGCGGTTTTTTGACCAACATTCGCATGATAGTTTGTTCGGTATACCAAGATAGGTAATTGTCTACGTTTTCATAGATGGATGTTAGTTTGGCACTGGTTGGTTGATGGCTACGATGCTTCTTTAAAATATCTAAACAATGCTCTGTTAAATCAACAGCCGCATGATAAAAGTCAGCTAAACCTTCACTATCGTTAATCGCCAACACTTCATTCGCATCGGTATCTAATGCGGAAATGTATTGGTATGCGAAAAGGTTTAAATTACTTTTATATTCAGTGGTCGAGCGTTTCATACGACTAGCAAAACGACGATGTAATAGTGGTAAATGCAAGCCATTGGTGTGGTAAGCGCGTCGCCCGTTAATGCCAGCATTAAAATAATCAACTTCGCTTAAGGTGTCTTTATTGATGCCCATTTCTTTTGGAAGTGAAAAATATAAATCGATACGTCTAAACGTCCCTTGTTTCATATGATGGGTTAGTTTAATCGATAATTTTTCATCTTGTTTTAAAGTGAAGTTGGGCAATGGTTCCTCCTTAGTTATTGGGAATTATATCCCATAGTAATTAATTATAATGAGTAAAAAATTAAAAATTATTATCTTAATTGAACAAAGCAAATTGTGTTTTTGCAATGCATTGCAAAACACCAAAACTAGGCTTCAAGTACTATAAATATGATGTTTCATTTTTATATGGGTATCGGGATGCGAGGTCTGTTATTTGTAATGATAATAGTCCAATTATATGACCGTTTAGTTCATTTATTTATGCTATTGGTCATTAATACGAGCAATATTCTACCACAATATGAGTAAAAAGTGTGCAGTAGAGTGAGGTGTAAATATAGTCATTTTTTTAATTCAGTCATTAAAGAAGGTAACAAAGAACAATAAAAATTGATAATGAGGCCAATACTATTCATTCACATTACAGCGGATAGATAAATTAATACTTTAAGCTTGGCTAAATTTTGGTTATATTAAGTAAGCTTTTAGTGATTTTCGGTTGTTAATAATAAACGCTTGAAACAAGGGCTCGGTATTATCGAGTCAAAAATCATAGTTTTCATTTAACTAAATTCAACTGAATTTTACCTAATATCACTATGGGCAAACTGCTATGCAAAAAAATCTAAATATTAATCCAAATACTAATCTAAATACTACAACACCATCTCCTTCATCAACTTCTGAACAATCAGCGATTAACGCAATTCGTGCCAGTTTCTTACATTTTATTGAAGATCCTGCTCAGCTCGACAATGCAGAAGAGGCTTACCAATATATTGAAGATGGTTTGATGGTGATTGAAAATGGTAAAATAAAATCACTACAAGCCTTTGAACAAAAAAATGCAGACTTATGCGAGTCGGTTGAAGATCAGCGTGGCAAATTAATTATGCCAGGTTTTATCGATACTCATATCCACTACCCACAAACTGAGATGATAGCCGCTTACGGTGCACAATTATTAGAATGGTTAGAAACCTATACTTTCCCGACCGAAAAACAATTTTCTGATAAAGAGTATGCGCAAAAAATATCTGAATTTTTTGTTCATGAACTGCTAAAAAATGGCACAACCAGCGCCTTAGTATTTGGTACTGTGCACCCTGAATCAGTTGATGCTTTGTTTGAAGAAGCGCAAAAAATAGATATGCGATTGATAGCTGGTAAGGTGATGATGGATCGCAATGCCCCTGAATACCTCTTAGATGATGCACAATTAAGTTATGAACAATCCAAACTATTAATTGAAAAGTGGCATAACAAAGGGCGTTTACAATATGCAATCACTCCTCGTTTCGCGCCTACTTCAACACCTGAACAATTACAGTTTGCAGGACAGTTAAAAGCCGAATACCCAGATGTTTATGTGCAAACGCATTTATCAGAAAATATAGACGAAATTAATTGGGTTAAATCGCTTTTTCCAGAGCGAGCAGGGTACTTTGATGTTTACCAACATTATGGGCTGACGGGTAATAAGTCTATCTTTGCACATTCTATCCACCTTACTGAAACCGAGTGGCAAGCAATGGCTGAAACGGACTCAGTGATCGCATTCTGTCCGACTTCAAATCTATTTTTAGGCAGTGGACTATTTGATCTAGAAAAAGCGGATAAAAATAATATTCGTGTTGGCTTAGCAACAGATGTAGGGGGAGGTACCAGCTTTTCTCAGCTGCAGTCACTTAGTGAAGCCTACAAAATCATGCAGCTGCAGGGCAAAAAACTATCGGTCTTTAAAGGCCTGTATTTGGCAACATTAGGCAGTGCAAGATCTCTCAGCTTAGATGACAAAATAGGAAATTTTGTTACAGGTAAAGAAGCTGATTTTGTGGCATTAAACTGGGCAGCAACGGATTTACAAAAGTTACGATTAAAGAACTCTAATAACCTACAGGATAAGTTATTCGCTTTGATGATGTTAGGTGATGAGCGTAATGTTGAAGCTACGTATGTTGCCGGGAAATTAGTTTATAGTGCTGTATAAGGGGTTTTTGAATAGGCATAATAAGGGAACTTAATTATTTTTTGTTTATCCCTATCTATAGGCGAGCAAAGAATTTAAACTTTACACTTTATGCCAATTTAGATAGTCATTAAGACAAAAAGTATAATGTTGGTGCTAGTTTATTGTTTGTGAATTTAGCACCTTTTGTCTTATTGCTCTCATTTAGTCTGTAACAGGAAATACCATGAAACTAACTCAATTAACCGCTGCAGTTTACGATAAACTTTATACCGATATTACGCAGTTTAGAGAAACCTTCGATCTGCCTTGTGCTGCGCCAGAAACCTTGGATGAAAAAGCAGATGCATTACATAGTTCATTGATTATTGAAGAATTAACTGAGTTGGCAGAAGCGCCATGCAAAGTTGAACAAGCGGATGCGATTGTTGATAGTGTGTATGTTTTAATGGGGCGTGTGGTTCACCTTGGCAATAAAAATGTTGAAGATAATATCGCTATTAGCTATTTAGTGGATCTGTTTTTAAATGTAGCCAAGCAACGTAATATTGATTTCATGGCGTGTTGGGATGAAGTGCATTCAAGCAACATGAGTAAAGTATGTCGTAACCAGCAAGAGTATGTTGAAACAGAAGCTTTTTATGCTGAGCAAGGCGTGAAATTAGTAGATAGTGTTAAAGGTGAATTTATCATTGCTAAGTGTGCTGAAGATGTACAATTAGAAGGTAAATTAGTTCGCCAAGGTAAAGTGCTTAAATCGGTATTTTACCGCCCTGCCGATTTGGCTCCCCTAGTTAACGGTTAATACCTTATTAGCTAAGTTGTTGCTGATTAAATCACTGTTAATAAGTCATTGTGAATTAGTAACTCAACAAAAAATTACTGAATAAGTTTGAAACCGCAGTTAGTCGCTTACTAACTGCGGTTTTTTTAGCTCATGCAAAGTTAATTTCTACATGGTGTCCATTAGCGGTTGCAACATTCTCATATTGCCAACCATAGTGCTGAACTAACCTCGCCGTTAACTCTAATCCCAAGCCAAACCCAAGCTCTTCATCATGCTTATCATCACTCATATTTTGATTGTTGATCACGAGGCGACTCTTAGATTGTTGGATCGTTATAATGCCTTCTTGAGTATGCTGTAAAGCATTTCTAATGAGATTAGTGATCACAATTTGACATAGTGCTTCAGGTAAAGAATGGATACTGATATCAGTTTCAATCGTGACATCTACATTTTTACCATTTAATAAATAAGTAAGTTGTTCTAATAATTGTTGTGTCATTAAACCCAATGAGATTGATTTAACTGGGATGGATTTATCAGATTGGCGGTTTAACCACAATAGTGTTTCGGTTAAATCGGTCATGGTAATACTCGCGCGTTCAATACGGTCTAATACGACCAGTTGTTTTTCACTACTAATACCCTTCGATATCATTTTTCGTAGTAACTCAGTATTAGTGCGAGTGACTGCTATGGGAGTGCGTAACTCATGGCTAGCATAACCTAAAAAGCGTTTTTCTCGTTTTAAAATGGTTTGCACTGATTGTAAACTCGATTGCACAATCTTAGCTAAGCTATTCAATTCACTATAATGAAAATCAGGTGCAGGAAGAGACAATTGTTTTTTATTTAATTGTTTCGCCCACAGCATCAACTTTTCTACGGGGGTCGCGATTTTTCGCAAAATAAAATAAGGGGCTAGGGTAAACAAAGCCATTACCGTTAACCCAATCAGCAGCAGGTTTATAAAAGGTGGCGGCCCCGAGTCTTCGAATTTAGGCCTACTCTCTGACGTAAGCATTGATGAAATATAACGCTCTTGACCATCAACATCTAACCTGATCGCAAAGTAAGCGGCTTTAGGTTGCGAAAAAGGAGGTTTACCATCAAGCGCCTTTAATAATTGATTGTCTTCTAAGCTATTTTGATCTAATTTTTCTTGAATAATAGGAGGAAGGTCTTGCCATCTACTGGCCACAACAAAATCATTAATGCCGACGGGGTTTCCTTCTGAGACATTTTCAATATTCGCAATAGAACGCATCGAATCACCGATTGCGATATCAATACCATAAACAAAATATTTAAAGCTAACTACGGACATGATGGAAATGGTAGCAACACCTGTTATCAGCATCATGACTAAAAAATACAGCTTTAAACTTGGGATGATCTTCATAACTTATTACTCATTCTTTAAAACAAACCCATAACCGACAATGGTGTGAATTAATTTATTATTGTTGCTGTTTTCAGTCTCGTTATTTACTTTGCCATCCACCGATTTTCTTAAGTTATACATATGTACTTTTAAGCTATTACTATCAGGTTGATGCTCCCCCCAGACACTTTGTACTAATTTTTCTCTGCTCACCGGGTTTGGACTTGCAAGCATTAATGTTTCTAAAATTTTAAAGCTTATAGGGGATAATTTTAAGGGCATAGCGTCACGTGACGCCGTTTGTTGTTTGGTATTTAATTCTAAACCACAAACATTGAGCTTTTTAACTTGCCCGCTACGTCGACGAGATAATACTTGTACTCTTACAATTAACTCTTCCATCGCAAAAGGTTTCACTAAATAATCATCGGCTCCTTTGGAGAAACCTTGTAATTTATCATCCAATGTATCTTTTGCTGTGAGCATTAATATAGGCACATCAATACCCTGAGCCCTGAGTTTTTCACACACTTCTAAGCCATTCATTTTAGGCATATTCAAATCTAAAATAACCACATCATAGCTATTCGTTTTAATCAGGTTAAACCCCGACAGGCCATTAGCAGCATGATCACAGTGAATTTTTTCAAGCTCAAAGTAGTCAATCACGGCAGTTGCCAAGTCAATATCATCTTCAACTAACAATAACTGTAACTTATTTGAATCCATGATTTTTCCTTAATTTGTGTAATCGGTAGAACTTTACTTGAGGCAAATACAATAACAATTGTAAGGTTAATAGATGGTTAAGACCAAACAATTAGTTTTTATGAAGTTGTGAAGTTGTGAAGTTGTAAAGTTGTGTAGCTTGATAGGTGATGAGACAAAAAAAGCGACTCATTGAGTCGCTTGTAAGTATATGCAGATTTTTAGGGTTAAGTAGCCGTTAAACTTAAGCTTCTTATTAACGTACACCAACTAAAATTAAGCCGGGTAAGATAAAGAAGGTGCCGATAACGTACCCAAAGGCGAGCAGTTTATTCTCTGTGCCCACTTGAGCTAGTTTCTCTGCACCTTTTAACGGTAATTCACGTAGGAATGGAATACCGTATATAACAACAACAGCAAGAAAGTTAAACAAGAAGTGTACTAAAGCAATGGTTAATGCTGCTTCTGCCATTGGGCCTGAAATTGCGGTTGCTGCTAATAATGCGGTGATCGTTGTACCAATGTTTGCACCTAACGTGAAAGGATATATTTGACGAGTGGTGAACATGCCGCTGCCTGCTAATGGGATCATTAAGCTAGTAGTCGTTGATGAAGATTGCACCATCACTGTCATTAATGCGCCTGAACTGATACCTGCAATAGGACCTTTACCTAAAGCGTTATGCAAGATGGCTTTTGCTCTACCCACTAATACCTTTTTCAGTACTTTACCTAAGAAAGCCACTGAGAATAAGATAAGCGCAACTCCGGCAATGACCATTGCAATACCAGCCATTTTCCCCGGAATAATAGACGCCATATCTGAAATTAGATTTACACCAGGTTTTGTTAAAGGCTTCATAAAATTGAAACCTTTAAGGGACATATCTGCACTACCAACCAATAAATGTGATGCCGCACCAGCCATCTTTTCTAATAAACCGAACATTAATTCAAGCGGTAAGAAGATAAGTACTGCAATTAAGTTAAAAAAGTCATGTACTGTTGCAGCGCTAAAAGCACGTTTGAAGTCTTCCTTATCTCGCACGTGTCCGATGGAAACAATCGAGTTAGTGATCGTTGTACCTATATTTGCACCCATGATTAATGGGATTGCAATTGAAATTGGCAAACCACCGGCTACTAAACCAACGGTTACTGCTGTGACGGTAGAAGATGACTGAACTAACGCCGTTGCTAGTGTACCTAGGATTAAGGCAACAAGTGGGTTACTTGCAAATTGAAATATCTCTTCAGCCCCTGCAGCTCCTCCTGAAAATAATTTAAAACCGCTGCTAACTGTGCTCACGGCAACTAACATGCAATAGACTAAAAAGATCACGGCAGACCAATTAATTAGTTGTTTGAAAGTACTGTTGTTATTTTCATTATTCATTTTATTAAGCCTATTATTAGGAAGCTATTTATTGCACAAAGGTTATGTATTTTTTTAATGTGCCGATTAGAACAGAGTTTTGTTACAGAAATATTTCAGTTGTCATAAAAAATTAGTTAATTTTAAAATAATGATGATTATTGATTTGAAAATTATAATAGATAAAGGTTTTATTAGGGTTTTAAAAAGGGCTGGATGATTGGTGGAAGCTGATAAGTGAAAAGTAAAAGGGACAAAAATAAATAAAAAGCAGAGTGTGATTAAACACTCTGCTTTATTTTAATGGCTAACGGTTAAACATTTGTGTCTAAGCATCTATTATTAAAAAGTAATAAAAATAACGATAAAAATTAAAGCTGTTCTTTTAACTGATAAAGCATTGCCAAAGCTTGTTTTGGGGTTAAATCATCCGGGTCTAAGCTGGCTAATAAAGTGATGGCTTGATGCGGCTCTGGCTGTGAAAAGTCCAAACTGCATTGTACCGAAGCTTGCTCTGCATTACTTTCTATTAACGGCTGAGAGTTAAGTTGTGATTGCTTTTGCGATTGCAGTGAGGAGGCTTCTAACTGTTGTAACTTTTGCTTTGCATTATCCAATACTGATTTAGGAACACCCGCCAATGCGGCAACTTGTAATCCATAACTTTTATTGGCAGCACCTTCTTGTAAAGCATGCAAAAAGGCAATGCTATCGCCATGTTCAACAGCATCAAGATGCACATTAACTAATTCTGGAATGGTTTCAGGTAAGCGTGTTAACTCAAAATAGTGCGTTGCGAATAAAGTATATGCTTGAATTTTTTGTGCTAATTGCTCCGCGCAAGCCCAAGCTAAAGAGAGGCCGTCAAAGGTACTGGTACCACGACCAATTTCATCCATCAAGACTAATGAGTTTGGCGTAGCATTATGCAAAATATTAGCTGTTTCTGTCATTTCCACCATGAAGGTTGAACGACCACTCGCAAGATCATCAGAGGCACCAATACGGGTGAAAATGCGATCAATAGGGCCAATTGTTGCACTTTGCGCTGGAATGAAACTGCCGATATGTGCCATTAATACCATCAGAGCTACTTGACGCATATAGGTGGATTTACCCCCCATATTTGGCCCCGTAATAATTAACATGCGACGTTTATCATGCAAGTTAACTGGATTGGCGATGAACGGGGTTTTACTTACTTGCTCTACAACTGGATGACGGCCTTCTTCTATTTCAATCCCGCTTTGTTGCTGCAAAACAGGGCGAACATAATTTAATGTTAATGCGCGTTCAGTTAATGTATTTAATACATCTAACTCCGCTAGAGATTTAGCTGTAAACTGTAAACTTTTTAAGTGAGGCAATAGTAAGTCAATTAGTTGCTCATAGAGTTGTTTTTCTAATGCCAGCGCTTTACCTTGGCTTGATAACACTTTTTCTTCATGTTCTTTTAGTTCGGCAATAATGTATCGTTCAGCCCCTTTAAGGGTTTGTCGGCGTACATAATGTTCCGGCACATGCGCCGATTGGCTTCGGCTTATTTCAATAAAGTAGCCATGGACACGGTTATAGCCGACTTTTAAGGTGCTGATACCAGTGCTTTCTCGCTCACGTTTTTCTAGTGCTTCTAAATAGTCCGTTGCACCTTTAGATAAGTTACGCCAATGATCTAGTTCACTGTTGTAACCTTCCTTGATCACTCCACCATCTCGAATCAATACCGGCGGGTTATCAATAACCGCCGTTTCTAATAGGTTCAATAACTCTGGATAGTTACCCATCTCTTCGCTAAGGTTAGCCACTAGGTCTTGAGGTAATTGCGCGATTAAGTGCTGTAACTCCGGTAGTAAAGAGAAAGCACAGCGTAAACGTGTCAAATCACGCGGACGTGCAGAGCGTAATGCAAGGCGAGCAATTACACGTTCAATATCACCAATCTGTTTAAGTGGAATTGAAAGGGCATCGGTCAAGTCGAAATCCATTAGTGTTTGAATCATGGTTTGACGATAATTGAGCACGGTTAAATTGCGTATAGGCTGATGGATCCAACGTTTTAACAAACGGCTGCCCATTGGTGTTACTGTGGTATCTAGTATCTGTGCTAACGTATTATCAGTACCGCCAGCAAGATTAAAGGTCAGTTCTAAGTTACGACGTGTGGCCGCATCTAAAATAACAGTATCTGTACTTTGCTCTAAAGTGATCGATTGGATATGCGTCAGTACAGTACGTTGTGTATCTTTCAAGTATTGTAATAATGCGCCTGCAGCACAAATAGCAAAATGTGCTTTTTCAATCCCAAAACCCACTAAGTCTTTGGTGCCGAGTTGTTGAGTTAAGATATTTTTACAGGTACCTAATTCAAACTCCCATTCAGGGCGGCGGCGAATTGTAGGTAAGTGCTCAATTAAATCAACACATTCAAAATTATCTGGGTACAGAAGTTCTGCTGGATTCAAGCGCTGTATTTCTGCTTGTAGTGATTCCGCTTTATTTACTTCATTAACAATAAAGCGGCCACTACCAATATCTAAGGAAGCAATACCAAAGGTGTCGCCTTGCTGATAAACTGAACATAATAAATTATCTTGTTTATCATCTAATAAAGCTTCATCGGTGATCGTACCTGGGGTGATGATACGTACAATCTTACGTTCAACAGGCCCTTTACTGGTTGCTGGGTCACCAATTTGTTCACAAATAGCAATTGATTCGCCGAGCGCAATTAGTTTTGCTAAATAGCCTTCCACACTATGGTAAGGAACGCCGGCCATAGGGATAGCATTGCCACCGGTTTTACCCCGTTGAGTGAGGGAAATACCTAATAACTGAGAGGCTTTACGAGCGTCATCGAAAAACAGCTCGTAGAAATCACCCATGCGATAAAAGAGTAAGGTGTCTGGCACTTCACTTTTTAAGGTTAAAAACTGTTGCATCATCGGAGTATGTTGTTTTAATTCTTGCGCTGTTGGCTTCATAATGAATACACTTAATAACTATTTCTAAAAAAGGCGGAAAATTATGTTTACTGAAAAAACCGTTAAAGAATTGGCGCAAGTATTAGGAGAAAAACTCACTAATGCAGGTTTAATTGCGACCACTGCTGAATCCTGTACCGGTGGTGGCGTAGCATACGCTATTACAGAAATTTCTGGAAGTTCGCTGTGGTTTGATCGTAGTTTTGTGACTTATAGTAATGGCGCCAAGACACAAATGCTAGGCGTAGATGCGGATCTGATTGATGAGTTTGGGGCCGTTTCAAAAGAAGTCGTTAATGCCATGGCAATTGGGGCAGTGAAGAATTCTGATGCTGATATTGCGGTTGCGATAAGTGGTATTGCAGGACCTGATGGTGGAAGCGATGAAAAACCAGTTGGTACGGTATGCATTGCTTGGTATAACGCACACAGTGGTCACAAAACTGAAACCTATTTATTTGTTGGGGATCGCTCAGAGGTAAGAACACAAGCCATTCGTTTAGCTTTATTAGGGTTAATCGATAATATAGAAACACATTTTTAATAAAAACACTTGATACTGTATAAATGAGCAGTATACTGCATGAATATACAGTAAATTATAGAACATCACTGGAGAGAATATGAGTCAGGACGCGAATAAAGATAAAGCATTAGCGGCAGCATTAGGCCAAATTGAGAAACAATTTGGTAAAGGTTCAATCATGCGTCTGGGAGATGGCGCAGCAATGATGGAAATCGAATCTGTTTCAACTGGCTCATTAGGTTTAGATGTTGCGCTTGGCATAGGCGGTTTACCTTATGGACGTGTTGTTGAGATTTACGGACCAGAAAGTTCAGGTAAAACGACGCTGACATTACAGGTTATTGCTGAAGCACAAAAACAAGGCAAGACTTGTGCATTCATCGATGCTGAGCATGCGCTTGACCCAAGCTATGCAAGAAAATTAGGCGTAAATGTAGACGATCTTCTTATCTCACAACCAGATACGGGTGAGCAAGCATTAGAAATATGCGACATGTTAGTACGCTCTGGTGCGGTTGGTGTTGTAATTGTCGATTCTGTTGCGGCTTTAACACCCAAAGCTGAAATTGAAGGAGACATGGGTGATTCGCACATGGGTCTTCAAGCTCGTTTAATGTCTCAAGCATTACGTAAATTAACGGGTAATATCAAGCAAACCAATACCATGGTTATCTTTATCAACCAAATTCGTATGAAAATTGGTGTGATGTTTGGTAACCCTGAAACTACAACCGGCGGTAACGCTTTAAAATTCTACGCTTCAGTACGTTTAGATATCCGTCGTATTGGTGCAGTTAAAAATGGCGACGAGATCACGGGTAATGAAACGCGTGTTAAAGTCGTTAAAAACAAAGTATCACCACCGTTTAAACAAGCTGAATTCCAAATCTTGTATGGTCAAGGTATTAATAATTACGGTGAGTTAATTGACCTAGGTGTTAAGCAAGAACTGGTTGAAAAATCAGGATCTTGGTATTCATATAATGGTAACAAGATTGGTCAAGGTAAAACCAATGCATGTAAATTCTTAGATGAAAATCCAGCTGCGGCTAAAGAGTTAGATGCTAAGTTACGTGAAATATTATTAGTAAAACCTGATTTGAAAGCAGAATCAAAAGAAGTTGAAACAGAAGCACCTGAGTAACTAGCTTAATGAGTTATTAGTTACTGTTTAACTGTGGCTAACTAGCAAAAAATAAAAACCGATGCCCACAAAGCATCGGTTTTTTGTTATACCAATTATATCGAATTAGAGCTCTAAATTTTACACAGAAAAAATAACTTAGTTTAAGGCGTAAGTTTAGGCAAATGGTTATTCCCTTTACGAAACTTACAACGAAGAAATAAGTTATTTTAATAAGTTAAAAGTTAAGCGATTAAAAATTTTAATAACAAAAACACTAGCATGCCAAAGAAGATGGTTTTTAATAAGCTCTTTGTCACTAAGCTGATAATGACACTAATGATGGCTGCTAATAAATATACATTACTGAAGCTGAAATCCATTTCTCCAAAAGGCATCACGACTGCGGGTACGATGATCGCAGTTAAGACGGCAGGAGGAACAAATTTTAATGACTGTTGCATCCATATAGGGAAAGTGATTTTTCCTGCGAAAGCAAACATCACAAAGCGAATACCAAAAGTGATCACAAACATTCCCAATATTAGCCAAAACTCATTCATGCTTGCTCTCCTTGATTAATCGACATCTTCTGAAAATGAACAACAGATAAACCGGCGGCAACCCCGATTAATGCGCTGATAATTAACCCTAATTTATTAGGTAAGTAAGCAAAATATAAGGAAGCTATCGCTGCACAGAACATTGCACTAAACATGGCTTTAGTATTTAAATAGGGTATTACCATACCAATGAAAGTCACAGACATCGCAAACTCTAATCCCCAACTTGTCATATCTGGAATAATATTACCCAGTACTAAACCTATTGCCGTTGCTGAACTCCAAGTGATATAAAAACTAAACATAGAGCCCAGATAAAAGAAGTGTGCAAATTGATGGTCGTCGCCTAATGGAGAGCCAGGTTGGTAACGTTGACTCATATTAGCAAAGGTTTCATCGGTTAAACCAAAGGCTAATAGTGTGCGTAATGCAAATGGTAAATGGCTTACTCGAGGCACTAATGCGGTTGCGTATAATAGATGACGTAAATTGACCACAAAGGTAGTTAATAAAATAATCTCTAGCGGTGCTTGCACTGCAATTAATGCCAGTACAATAAATTGAGCGGATCCTGCAAACACAATAAGTGACATTGCCATGGTTGCCCAAACAGAAAGGCCACTGGTTGGCGCTAATGTACCAAATAAAATACCAAAAGGAATTGCGCCTATGATCAATGGAATAGCAGCTTTGCAACCTGCTTTCATTTCGGCTTTTTTAAGCTGTTGATGATTGATAGCACTCTCCTTGAGTAGACGAATAGAATATGGCCCGTATTTGACCACAACAGAATGATTAATAAAACCTTCTTATTCATTTCAATAAATTATTTAATGCTAAGTAGTTAAAGAATCTACTTTTAAAATATTTTAAGATGAATAATCCCTTTTTTGTATCGATAGCGATAAATGAGGTGTGCATTTAACATTGTAGGATTATGCTTTGCCAAAGATATTCGACTAATAAACTCAATTATTGAAAGGATTGTAAATGACAAATTTGACTATCGTTGCGAGTATTATTGTTAAACAAGGGCTGCGTGACTTTGTAAAAAGTGAAATGACTAAACTAATTGACCCAACACTCGTTGAAGCTGGCTGTGTAGAATATCGTTTACACCAGAATAATAATAACCCTGAGCACTTTCTTTTTTATGAATGTTGGCAATCTCGATAAGCGTGGCAAAAACATAGGGAAAATACGCATATGTCAGAATACCGTGCCGTGGTTGAAGGAGCTATCGAATCATTTGATGTCAGTGAAATGACTGAATTAAACTGATATTTAACCCGTTATAGCTTTAATATTAACCTGCTCACAGTTAAGTTTATTGTTTTGTAACTACTCAGGCCGTCGCTATTTAAGCCTATTTCTTCGTTGAAAAATGCTCATTTAAACCACTAAACTGCGCTTTTTCGCCTTGAACTAAGCATAAATAGCTTAGCCCTGAGCATTTAC
>NZ_JACJDP010000017.1:0-79471 GCF_014163575.1 Psychromonas sp. SR45-3 | reverse complement strand
AACTTAAAACTTAAAACTTAAAACTAACATTAATTAATAACTGATTAATGTTAGTTTTTTATTATTTGAATCTAAGAAAGGCTGAATTTGAAAGGCTTAACTTAATAACATTCTCGCCCACATGCCAAAGGGGCTAGTAAACCCGGTTGTCACAGAAGTAATTTGCCCCTTATCTATCACCATCAAGGTTGACGTCAAACTAATCCCCCATGCGCGTCCAATTAATCCTGTAGCGTCATTAAGCACAGTAAAGTCATAATCTTTTGAACTCATGTATTGCTGAATACGCTTATCGTCGCCTGAGTTTAATGCAACGGTAACAACTTGCATATTGCCACTCACAAAATCAACTGAAGGTGAAACAGTGCTACAAACACTACACCAAGTTGCCCAGAAATAAACCAATACTGGCTTGTCTTGACTCATCGCTATTAAGTCGACTTGTTTTCCTTGGATACTCATTGCAACTAACTCAGGTGCTTTTCCTGAAACAATTGACTGAGCTCGCCAGAAGTCAGCTCCCCAACCCACCGCGAGTATAAAAAGCCCATACATTGTCACGGTTTTAAGTCGTGACAACCATGTTCTTTTGAGCTTCTTCTCTGTCACCCTATTGCCCTTTTGCTTGTTGCATAGCATTAATGACATCTTCGCTATTTAAAATGGTCGATAACTCAATACCGTTTGGCGCG
The DNA here is from genome assembly GCF_014163575.1 of Psychromonas sp. SR45-3. Classification (NCBI taxonomy): domain Bacteria; kingdom Pseudomonadati; phylum Pseudomonadota; class Gammaproteobacteria; order Alteromonadales; family Psychromonadaceae; genus Psychromonas; species Psychromonas sp. SR45-3. The sequence continues at coordinate 78,779 of NZ_JACJDP010000017.1, read as the reverse complement.
GCAGGCCCATAAACAATATTAAAAGGTACACCATAGCGCCCAAATGATTGTAAATACGCAGTGACAGAGTCCGATCGCACAGTCCAATCTCCACTCATTGCGATCACTCCCCTTTCTTGTAATGCGCTATACACTGGATCTTGCAATAAAACCCCTATTTTATTAGCTTTACAAGTGACACACCATTTTGCAGTGACATCCACAAAAATAACGTTACCTTGATCAACCTGCTGTTGAATAACTTGTGCATCTAATGGCACCCAACTAATTTCATCCTGTAAAGGATTGGCCCAATGTTTAGCAGTTAAGCTCCCAACAATTAATACAACAGAAACGACCATCATAAAAATGCTGAAGATAATAAAAAAGATACGTTTACCATGCTTTTTAATAATCAAGACAGCCAATAAAAGCAATACTAACAATGCAACTAAAACAGTATAAAACACGCTAATAAAGCTACTTAGTAGGCTCACTAACCATAAACAAGTGGCTAAAATTAACACACCAAACACATTTTTAACTGTTCCCATCCATTTACCTGGTTTAGGCATTAATAATGCGATGCTAGGAAATAAAGCAATTAATAACCAAGGTAATGCCATCCCCATCCCTAAGGCGGTAAAGACTGCAAATAGCTGCCAAGCACTCGCGCCTAAGGCAAACGCTACCGCAGTCCCTAAGAAAGGGGCCGAACAAGGAGTCGCTAATAAGGTAGCAAACATACCTTGTAGATAGTGTCCAAGATAAGAGTTTCCACCTTTTTTCGCTAACCAAGTCTGCATCGAAGAAGGTAGTTGGATTTCAAATAAACCTAGCATATTGGCGGTAAACAAGGCAGTCACGATAATCATAAAAATAATAAAGTAAGGACTTTGGAATTGAATACCCCAACCTAATGCTTCACCTGACAACTTAAGAACGAGTAAGAAAGCAGCTAGCAGCCAAAAAGAGCTAATAATACCCGCACTAGAGGCTAAAAATTGTTTACGCACTTTTCCTCGTTGACTGGCTTCGACCCCTAACACGGAGCTTAGCTTCATACCTAATACCGGTAATACGCAGGGCATGATATTGAGAATTAACCCACCCAATAATGCAATCAAGAAAATCGATGCAATGGACTCTTCATTAGTTGAAATAATTTGCTTCCCTAATGTGGTCGCAACTTCAACAGCAACACTATCGTCTACCACCGTGATATTCACATTGGCATTACTTAAATCAACTTCTCCTCCCCAACTGCTTACGGCAAAAGTCGCAGTAACCTGTTTCTCAGACACTGAGATAGTAGGCTTAGAAAAAAACACATTGTCTAGTTCAGCGTCGCTACTATCAATGAAAAGATCGGGTTGCTGCCAACCTATTTGATGAGATAGCTGTACGACCACTTGTTGATTGAACTGATCCCAAGAACTAGTGATATGCGTAATATTCGCATTATTTTTTTGTGTATCAATGGCACTTTGGTCTACGAGGATAGGCACACTACTTACAGCCTGAGCATAAGCAAAAGCAATGTCTTCATTGATGCTCAATTGAGCCAAATCAAAACGCAGATCTACATTATAATCTGTTAATACACAAATTGTGGTACATGAAGCTAATGTCAGCGTCCCCTTTAAACGACTAGGTTGTTCGGGATCGTTAACAGTAATATGCAGAGGAAAGTGAATTTTATCTTTATACCCCACAGTCTCAACACCTAGTACAGGATAGCGTTTTGGAGTAGGCCAAGACCAGTCGAATGCTTTTATATTAGTCGATTCAGCTTCCCACTCAAAAGTAGGTGCAACGCCACCTTCACCAGGTGATCGCCAATAGGTTTTCCAATCTGGATCGAGATTTACATTTAACAATGCATTGGCTGTATTTTGTTGAGCTTGACCAGTGAGCTGTAAATTAACTTTGACAGGAAGATGATTAAGATTACTTATCCATCCTGTTTCAGGCGCCAGTGCTAATGCATTAATGGAAAAAATACAAAGAGAGAATAATAACAAAAAATAACGTTTAACAGTGGGCATGAATACTCCGAGAAAATACACAACACAACCTAATGATTCATTAAGTTAAAAGTTCGAGCAAAATTACATATTGGTTTATGGCTGACTTAAGCATAAAAGGTTCACTACCATGCTCCTAGTTGACCATAATAACGCTAAATTTATTGCACTTATTAGCAAATAATTAAATTCATTGAAATTAATAAGCTCGGCAACATCATTAATTAATATCGATACAGCCTTTCTTTATATGATCAGGCTGTTAGGTCGATTGGTATTACTTAAGCTTAGTGATAAAATGAGACGATGATCAAATATTTCTTTGTGAACTCAGTTCACCAATAAAACATTATGCATTGCTATCTTGGTTGCAGAAAACAACAACGCCATTCCAGCAATAGTATTTAATAGGGAGCCACCTTTATGAAAGTCGCCATGTTCAGTTCTCGCAGTTATGATATTCAACACTTTAAGCCATTAATTTCAGCTCCGATTAGCATCAACTTTTTCGATACTCAGCTCAACTTGCAAACCGTCGCGTTGGCTTCTGGCTTTGATGCTATTTGTGCTTTTGTAAATGATGATTTGAGTGAGCCGGTTTTAAAGCAATTGCATGCATTAGGTATTAAATATATTGCCATGCGCTGCGCAGGTTTTAATAACATCGATTTATTTTGTGCTAAATCCCTAGGATTCACGATTGTACGTGTTCCAGCATATTCTCCAGAAGCTGTTGCAGAACATGCTATCGCTTTATTAATGACACTTAACCGCCGAACACACAAAGCTTACCAACGTACGCGTGATGCTAATTTCTCTTTAGAGGGGCTAGTAGGCTTTAATTTACATGGTAAAACAATCGGTATTATCGGCACGGGTAAAATAGGGGTCGCCACCATGGCGATCTTTAAAGGTTTTGGTTGTCGTATATTAGCTTCAGACCCTTACCCATCAGAACATGCAACAGCATTAGGTGCAGAGTACGTTGACCTAAAGACTCTATTTTCAAATAGCGATGTGATCAGCTTGCATTGCCCATTAACCAGTGACAATAAACATTTATTAAATAAAGATACTTTTGCGTTGATGAAAGATGGTGTGACGATTATCAATACCAGTCGCGGTGGATTGTTAAATGCCCATGATGCTATTGAAGCTTTAAAATCAGGTCGTATTGGCGGTTTAGGCTTAGATGTATATGAAGAAGAAGAACATTTATTCTTTAATGATCATTCTAGTGAAATCATTACCGATGATATATTCCGACGTCTGTCTGCTTGCCATAATGTTATTTTTACCGGACACCAAGCATTTTTAACAAAAGAAGCACTCACTAGTATCGCTCAAACTACGCTCGATAATTTAAGAGATCTTGCTTCTGATATTACCAGTGTTAACCAAGTTAACGAATAAAAAATACAACTGCAGATAAACGCTACGCTGAAAATAGTTAATTATTCAATCTCGTCCATTTATCTGCACTTTTTACTGATTAAGAGCAATTCCATTAAAGATGAAATCAAATATGGGACAGGAAAAATAAATCAGTTTCATGTACAAGTGATAGATTTTAACCAATAAGATGGACCGGCTATTTAGCGGACTTAGTAGAGCATCAAATATCAGTACAATCGGTATTACTTGAGCTAAGATCAATAAACAACCTTCCACCAAATGGCATAATTTATTGTAAGTATCGCGTTAAATCCTAGAATCTACTTTAAAGTTACTTTCGATCATTATTTTTATTGAGCAAATTGTGCACGGAAGCCTTTTTTAGTTTAAACTGCGCGACTAAATTAATTCCAGAGGAAAATGATATGTCTGACAAAGTCTTTATCACTGCACAACAATTACTTGAAGACTCATTTCGTCTTGCTGCACAAGTATACGATAGCGGCTTTCGCCCGCAGTTTATTGTTGGTATTTGGCGTGGTGGTGCCCCAATTGGTATTGCAGTTCAAGAATTCTTTGACTACAAAAAAGTAGAAACAGATCATATCGCAGTACGTACTTCTTCTTATTATGGTATTGGTAAGCAAAGCAAAACCATTAAAGTACATGGTTTACATTACATCATTGAAAATGCCAATGCTGACGATGGTTTATTAATCGTTGATGATGTTTTTGACTCTGGCCGCAGTGTTGTTGCATTGACAGAAAAATTAAATGAGGTGATGCGTTTAAACATGCCACGTGATGTACGTATTGCAACACCTTATTACAAGCCTAAAAATAAAGCCGTTGACATGGTGCCGGATTATTATATTCATGAATCTGAAGAATGGTTAGTTTTTCCACATGAAGTATCGGGTTTATCAATTGAAGAGATCACTGAAGGTAAAGGTGACTTCCAAAATATTAAGCATTTATTTACTGAAAAATAAAATAACTTTATTAGTTAATAAATGAACAAAAGGAGACTATTTAGTCTCCTTTTGTGTTTATTCCAAGCTCTATTGTAAGATCCTCAATGCTGTTAATTTCGATAATCAGCCACAAACTCATCACTCGCTTGCAAAACATGTGCATATAATTCAAAGAAAATATCACTGAGTTGGTTGTAATGTTCATTTAAAATTTTGCCCGTCTCAGCTAAAGGAGCCATTCGTTCACTGCGTGTTGCCATACGTTGTAAGGCATAGTCAATATTAGAAATTTTTTGATACGACTCAAGCCATTTATCTTGCCAAACCCAATGATTAACACGGCAAAACCGTTCCGGTAGCGATACGTCTTTAATATTTGTTTCTTTAATAATATTTTGCTCTGCCAATTGGCAAAATTCAGCTAAAGATAAAGCATGGAAAGTCGACCAATATCGAGCCAGGAAATGGTCCCAAAACATATCTAATGCAATGGGGGCATATCGACGCAATGATTGAGGAAATAACAATTTGGCAGCAAGTACTTGGGTATGTTTGTCTGTAAAACTATCAACATAACGATGCAATCTAATCCCCTCAACAATCTCTTTAGGGAACAAGCCTTCAGGATTTCCTTTGACAAAATCTCCTAGGAAATTACCACTAAAACTGGTATTCGTAACCTCTGCGATATGCAGATGAGCCAGATAATTCATAGAAATCTATCCCTTAAAAAGATGTAAACACCAACTACCATTTACATGCGAACAGAATATTTACTCACTAGCATATAAGGTTAGGTTAACATGTTATACGTAAGCATGGCGTTTGCTGATTAGAATGCCAATAAAGACAACAGCAATACTCGCCCACTGCCAAACAGTTAATATTTCATTCAATAATAGTGCAGACAATAACAATGCAAAAATAGGAACTAAATTAGAATAAGCAGCAGCGGTTAATACCGAAGATCGTGCCAATGCATAGTTATACATGCCATAGGCGCCTAAAGTCACTGCAGAGCCTAAATAAAGAATATTTAATAACGCATTAACATCATGTTTTACCGGCAACTCAATGAATAATAAAAACGGAGCGAAGAACAGCGTACCAGATAAACCTTGTAAAGCGATTAAAGACAACGCTGAATATCGATTCAATAAGTGTTTCATGCTAACAACATAAAATGCAGCACACACTATCGCAATAAATTCTAAGGTATTACCTAATAAAGGATTAGGGGCATGATCTGTATTAGGCGAAACGAGGCTCAATAAAATACTGCCCGTAATACACAATCCAAATCCGATGATAATTTGCTTACTGAGCTTTTCTTGGATCAGAAAAAAAGCAAAAAAAGCGACCATTAAAGGTAAGCATGAAACGATAATACCGGCTTGCGAGGCAGAGGTATATTGCATGGCATAACCTTCAAACAAAAAATATAAGCAAGGTTCTGCTAAAGACATCATTAATAACCACTTCCAGTCACCTTGTTGATACTTAAAGCGTTTAATCCAAGGCTTTAAACAAAAGCAAATGAGGAGAGTAATTAACATCCGCAAAAATATAACAAAGGAAGGTGGATAAATATCAATTGCCGCTTTCAAAGCAACAAATGAGCTACCCCATAAAAAGGTAGCGATTAAAAAGCATAAACCCGCTGGCATAGTTCGCCTCTAAAAAAGTAGGCATCCTACCACCAGTGTATTTCAGCTACTATAGTAATTTTTATAGGCATAATGCTGCGATCAAAAATTAAAGTCTATTAATGACTTTCTATCACGGCACCTACTCCTGTTTTTGTTGATATAAAGCTAATCCTCTTGCCTTATAATTAGCCAGTGCACTTGGATGATCTAAACTACAGGTATGAACCCAAACACGCTTTGCATGGCATACTGTCCAAGCCTGCTGAATAGCATAAGTTAATAAATATCCACCAAAACCTTGGCCGATAAATTCAGGTGCTAACCCAAAATATTTAATCTCTACTGCTTGCTGTTCGCCTATCTCAAGCTCAAAATATCCAACAATACTACCTTGATAATAAGCGACCCAAGTACGTAATTCCTCACGTTCAGCATAAGCTTTCCAAGTTTGTTCTGTATCATTAAGCTTATCGAACCATTGCCATTGCTCACCCACGAATGAATATAAAAACCGGTTAACACGATAATTCTTAATTTCTGCTTCGGTAATGGTTAGTCCAGGAATTGGCTGTTTGGGTTTAAGCTGCTTCGCCTGCTTCATTTCTAAATAATAAATACTAACCTTTGTCATTCTGTACCTTCTGCAAATTCATAGAGTATTAGGGTCTGTTGAGCTTTAACGTGCGATTAAAAGCGCGCGTTTATATAACTTTTCGAAACCTTTATTAGTAAAAACAAAAGCATCCTGTGTAGCATAAGGGCTTAACTTTATTTCAGACTCTTGGATAAACTGTTCTAGCACAAAATCGTTACCCGCTTCAGTCTCTGCAAAAAAAGTTAATACATCACCGTTACACTGTTGTTTGAACTTTACCAAGGTCCCATTAAGGTACATCGGAAAACTTTTATTATCTTTTAACGATTCATCTTCGCAAGCTAGCTTATCCGTAGCTTGAAAAAAGACACTGAGCTTCTTATGCTGCCCTCGACCTAACAACGCCATAAGCGAACCGACTGTTAGCTCTTTATTACTGATTATCTTTCTCTCTTTATCAATATACCAACCTTCAGCACCCTCAGTTTTTAGCTGCAGTTCACTGCTTTCTAAATATTTTGGCATATCATCGACATAAATATCGACAACCCTTGCAAAATTTTTCCAACGGTCTTGTGTTGGCAAATAATAATAAGCAAGATCAATGGCTTGGCCATTAATCACTAATTCCCATAAACCTTTATAATGCGCATCCTGTATTGCTACTGTGTCGATCAACACGTTCTGCGGTAATTGGTCACCACAGGGTTTACAGAACTTTTTAATAAGATGAATATTCTCGTCTTTTAAAAACTGTAACGCTAGCGTTGCTTCTTTTTGGCTCACGCGTTGCGCTTGGTCAGCCTGCACAACGATGCACATACTTAGCCCGATACAAATAATCAATAATTGTTTTACTATATTCATTGCCAATTAATTCCTGATTTTTTACAAAATAGACAACCCATTTTTGATATTGAAAAACCTGTCAACACCGATTATAAATTTAACACTAAGTCACTTAGGATAATGAATAATATTAAGAAAACGCAGCGGAATATCACCAATATTACGATATATATGTACTTTATCCGCACAAAACTTCGCTTTATCACCGACTTTCAATGTTGTCCATTTCTGATCCACAAAATACTGCATGGTACCGGTTGTCACAATAATGTGTTCGATAACACCTAGCTGATGTGGGGCAGATTGTTGTTGGTGACCGACAGCAAAAGTTAATTCAAAAACTTCTATTCCAGTATCCATATCATAAGTAAATACAGTATTAATACTAATACTTTTATCTTGGGTAAAGTTTTCAACCAATGTATTAATAGGCTTATTTAATTGCTTAGCATTTCCGATATACTCATAACTGTCTTGTGCATCAATATCATGGTTAACAGCGACTAAGCTTTCCTGTTGCAAGAAGTAAGATAATGGCAAAGAAAACCCTGTTGCGATCTTCCATAGTTTAGCCACTGTTGGGCTAGATTCTCCTCGCTCAATTTGTCCTAACATCGCTTTAGAGACTCCGCAGACTTGGCTTGTTTTTTCTAAGCTCCACGCTTTTTCTGCACGAATTTTTTTTAATTGTGCAGCTACTGTTTTATTAATTATGTTCGACATATTTTCCTTGTGCGTTATAACGGTCAATGTTAACTTGAAGATTAATACGTTATAACGCACAGGGTATATTATGAAAATAGTTTGGCAACCCATCAATACAATAATTGCAGCGATGAGTGCAGGTTTAATGGCCGTGATTGTTGGGTTTTCTAGCTCAGTGGCATTGATATATCAATCGGTGATTAATTTAGGGGGAGATGCTAACTTAGTCGCGAGCTGGTTTTTAGCACTTGGTGTCAGTATGGGGAGCTTGAGTATGCTCCTATCATGGCATTACCGAGTTCCTATTTTAATTGCTTGGTCGACACCTGGAGCGGCCTTGTTAATTGCTAATGTACAAGGGTTTACACTTAATCAAGCTATTGCAGGCTTTATCGTTAGTGCTGTTTTGCTCTGTCTTTTCCCGTTATTGGTTCCTTTAGATAAATTGTTTAAATGGTTACCCTCACAACTAGCTTCCGCTATGTTGGCCGGTATTTTACTGTCTTTTGGTTTTGCAGTTTTTGAGCAAATCAACTTACAGCCGAACTTGATTATTGCCATGTTGTTTAGTTATCTATTAGCTAAGCGCTTTGTACCTCAGTGGACACTGCTAATCGTCACCTTGGTTGCCATTATTCTCGCCTGGCAATTGCAGCTTATTGAAAATAAAACCATTGAATGGCAGTGGAGTGAATGGCAATTTATTCAACCTGATTTTTCATGGTCAGTAGTGGTTGCTATTAGTTTGCCATTATTTATTGTTACAACGGCGGCTCAAAATTTACCAGGCATTGCAATGTTACATAGTTTTGGATATCGACCTCCGCTCAAATCTATTTTGTCTATTAGCGGATTAATTAATATCATTGCCGCTCCTTTTGGCGGCTATGCGCTTAACTTAGCAGCAATTAGTGCTTCGCTATGTATGGTTGAAGAAGTTAATCAAGATCCACAAAAACGCTATTGGGCAAGCTTCTGGGCTGGTATTTTTTATATAGTGTTAGGCTTATTTGCAGCTTATATTATGGCGTGGTTTGCATTATTGCCGAGCTCACTGATCCTTGCTTTAGCAGGCATCGCTTTATTTGGCACCATCACACATAGCTTGCAACAAAGTATCAATAGCGAGCACAAATACATTAATGAAGCCGCCACTTTTACGTTATTAATCACCGCATCCCCTATTTCATTGTGGGGTTTAAGTTCGGTTATTTGGGGGCTATTGGGTGGAATTTTAGTATTATTAATGAATAAAATTAGACGAGCATGATCAGCTATTGAACGGCATTGGGTTATTTACGTGATGCTTGGCTCAGTAAATTACGTGGTGTAATTTGGGTGTCACAAAACTTACTTTTGCTCCTGTTTTATGGTGAATTAGTAGCCCTAAATGACCTTTTCCCGCACACCACTCCAAAATCGGTAATGAGCATTTTATAGTGTTAGGAAAGCAATCTACCTGCGTCCAATTTTTACCTTTAATGCCTTGCTTAAACCGACATAGAATATCGTCATCAAAATGATCGCTTAGCTTGTTTAATTCAAACAAACTAGCTTCTAAATTCAATAACTCAGGAATGGCTTGCTTTAATAGCGAGTACAGTAGAGTAGTTATTTTTGGTAAGCAGCTAATTGGCCGTCATCAAGACTTTGTAACAACTCAGTGAGCTCTGTAGTGCCATTGAAGGTGAGGTATTCACTCAAAACAAACAAAATTGTATTGCCAATATTGCATAAACAGAGTTAAATAAAGATCTATTTTATTAAAACAATCAATTAATGAATAATTGCTTGCTAAGTCATTACTTAATAAGCAATCACTTAACAATATTTCTTCTACTTGCTTACCATCACGGGCAGTCATTTTTCTTTTTATCTAATGAACAGGCTTTCAATTCAGTTTTGTCTTTTTCATCGATATCATCGTTTGTTAATGGGTCACTGCAACAACTACTCAAATGCACAGCCTCTAACCATTGCTGTAGCTCTTCTTCAGTAGGTTTCTTTTTATCACTCATGTGCGCATTACCTTTTAAGTTGAATGAACAATAAGATATTCAAATGCCGATACTATCTAATATTTCCAAAAATACATCTTCTCGCGTTTTAGCGGTTAAGTTGGGGTACAGCCGACACAAGCGAATGGCTTGGCTGAATTTATTTTTTCCTAACACACTAAGTACTCGTGTGAATAATGTTTCATCTAGAAAGAATGTTTTAACGGCATGATTTACTGCATCATCTAATGAAACATAAATAACTCCGTCAAACTCAAAACTATCGTTATCACTATTCGCTTCTAATGGCGTGTTATTAATGATCAGCGGCCAACCTTGGTAATTAATACGAGCTTGCATCATTTCAAACATTGGCCATGCACTGCGTTTAAAGCCTTCGAACGCACTTCCCTCTAATTCAGACTCTTCAAGCTCTTTTTTTGTCCAATTCGACCCAATACTTAATACTTTTTGGTGTTTGCTAGTAAGCGCTTGTTTTATTGCATCGCGATAGCTGTAAATGGAAGGGAAAGCCGAACGTTTAACAATGTTTGCACACTCTTTACAACTTGGCAGACTGAGAGGCTGATGGTCTAAAATATTAATTTCATAATCATGCTTAGGAAACTTAATTTTTTTATCACTTGGCTCGCCGCAAAACCAACAAGTATTTCGAAAATTAAAAGGAATTTCTACCGCGGCAAAAGTGCTCATATTAAGATCTCTCAAAAATGACTTAGAGTACGTTTAGAATGGCTATTAATCAATGGAAAAAATGATTCAGGAAATAGCTAATAGAGGCGGCAAACAATGCATGGATCATCTAAAAATAGGAATGAGTATAAAATTAATCACGATGAAAGGTTAAAGTTAACAAGAAGAAAAACAGGTTATTTACCGCTTGTAAATCACTGATATATAAAGATTAACAGGGTCCATTTAACAGGTTATAGAAACAGGAAAGGGCAGCCTAAGCTGCCCTAATTTTAGTCACACTATCAAATCCGTGATAGAAATTGCTCCATGCAATACATCCCTTTGACTACTGCCATACTAGGCGTCCACTTCCCAAATCCTTTGGTTTCTTCCTTGCTTATATCCATATACGATAAACATCCGGTTTATCAATCCAGTATCCTACTGGTTTCATCCTTGATACATCCTTATTTAATAAACATCCTGTTTATTAACAGCTCCCTTTCCCTGGAAGGTGTCCCTATTACATCCTGTAATGTCGTCCTTGCTTTTCCATAACGATAAACATCCGGTTTATCTCACTCCAATCCTTGAAGTTTCCTTTCATCATCCTGATACGATAAATAATCCTTATTCACCGTGTTACAACATCCTGTTGTATCCTGCTATCCGTATCGAGTCTACATCCTGTAAACTATCTACGTCCTTGTTTGCGGAATAGATAATACTGCGCATCGTAGTGATAAAAAGAACTTAAACATCAACAGTTAATCAAACATATACATAAAAAATAATTATATACATATAGATCAGTCTCTTAACTTGAAAACGCATTTTGAAAATGTATTAAATAAGCCAATCAAAGTGAGGATCTATTACGACTACAATGGTCGATCTCGCACAAAACTAAATTAACCGCATCATCACCCTTAAACCTAGGGGACAATAATCTTGATAGCGGTCACATTCATACTCACAGCGAGATTAAATTCGCTTCCATTAGCGCGCTAGCTTTCTAGCAAGCATTGATTTTTCAGATTAAATTTTAGTTAAAAAGATCAATTCATCAGAGAGAAAGTCGTTATTGGAAGACCAAAAAATAGCGAATTTTAAGGTAAAATCTAATCGCTCTCTATCATGAAAAACACCAAGCAATAGGTAGTTCTGATACTGATATTTATTCAAAATATAAAATAATGAACTAAGCATAGTATTTGCTACTGATTCGCATTATATTTATGCCTTTATTTCTACCCTGGGTTATTTTATGTCTGTTTACGCCACTTTATGCTTCCTCGCCGCCGCTGCAATGTTGATTGCATTTGTTAATAGTAAATTAGGTAAATGGCAAACAACCATTGCGATTACTGCAGGTTCATTACTTTTTTCTTTATTAATCGTAGTTGCAGGTAAAAATGGGTTTACACAATTACAAGATACCGCCATTACACAACTTGCAAAATTAGATTTTGAGCACTTTCTATTAAATGGGTTATTAGGTTTTTTACTATTTGCGGGCGGCTTGGGTATTAAATTGGAAAGCTTAAAAGACCAGAAATGGGAGATTACTGCTTTAGCTTTAGGGGCAACGTTGTTTTCAACTTTCTTTATTGGCTTTACTCTGTATTTTATTTGCCAATTAATCGGTATTCCTTTTGACCTTATTTACTGTCTACTGTTTGGTTCGCTGATTTCACCTACGGACCCGATTGCCGTATTAGCTATTGTAAAGAAACTCGATGCACCGCAACGTATATCGACTCAAATTGAAGGTGAGTCTTTATTTAATGACGGCTTTGGTTTAGTTATTTTTGTTACCTTATTTAGTATTGCATTTTCTGGTCAGCCAATATCCATAGAAAGTGTTTCAATGATGTTTTTACATGAGGCGATTGGCGGTATTGTGTATGGTTTTGCGCTTGGCTTACTATTTCATTATTTAATTAGTGCCACTAATGACCATGCTATGGAATTATTGTTAACAATTGGTGTCCCTACTGCTGGATATGTATTTGGCCAAATGATCGGAGTATCGGGTCCACTCGCCATGGTTGTCGCTGGCATCATGATTGGCAATTGGACTAGAAAAAATGGTTTCTCTAAAGAGAGTAAAGCACAACTCGATCACTTTTGGGAACTCGTCGATGAATTTTTAAACGGCATATTATTCTTGTTAATTGGCTTAAGCATGTTGGAATTTAGCTTCCATGGTGAAGATTGGATCATCATGCTTATTACTATCCCGTTAGTATTATTAGCGCGTTATTTAAGCGTTCGTTTATGTTATGTAGGTTTTAATCAATTTCGTAGTTACAACCCATATTCAGTGATTATTTTAACCTGGGGTGGTTTACGAGGCGGATTAGCATTAGCTATGGCGATGGCTATTCCAGCTGGCGTTTGGGTTTTACCAGAGAAACAAATTGATGTGCGTGAGATTATTTTGGTGATCACATACGGTGTTGTATTATTTTCAATTCTTGTACAAGGCTCGAGTATTGTGCCATTAATTAACAAAGCAAAAGAATGGCAAAATACGCATCAACGATAGTTAATCACAATGAAATAAAGTGACCATAAAACAAGACTAGCGGGCAAATAAAAATAAGCCTGTTAGTCTTGTTAACAAACTGTATTTGACTGCTAACCATTAAAATTGGTTAGTTAATCCGATTGCAATGGTTCAAGTCATTATTTTACCGATCTCTGCAACATTAAAACGTCTTAAAAATCCTCAAAATATCAATTAACATCTTGATATTACAAGCGACTAAATAACTTCTAATAGATATTAATACACATCAGAGCAAAAATATAAAATAAACCAACAGTCTAACAATATGGACTTATGTATTAACAATCAGGATGAATTATGTCTAAAGCTTCGCAAAAACCGATGCGCTCTATCCGTACCCTCGTCATTAAAGTATCCATCTTTATATTTGTACTGGCGATCTCTATTACACTTGCTTTGCAATATTACTTTAGCCAATCGACCCTACAAAAATCGACCGAACTGTTATATCGAACAGAAGCGAATAGGATCAGCAAATACATTGAACAACAGAATTCAAAGGCAATCAGCGACAGCTTGCTATTAGCCAATTTCACTCACTTAACTGAGGATAAAAAAATCACACCACAAGCACTACAGATACTGACCAAGTTAATGCACAACAACTCTGGTTACCATAGTATCTCTTTTGGTTTTGATAATGGCAATATGCAGCAGCTTGTTGATTTAAATACGACATACAACGATCCTGCATCACAAAGTGTGGCGTCAGACAGGTGGCTTTTAATTTCAATTAATGGGCAGCAAGAGCAACGTATTCGAACATTTTATTACTTTGATCATTCCTTTAATTTACGTAAGCAATATCAGGAAGAAACTAATTATGATTTAACACTGCAGCCTTGGTTTCAGGATGCAATCATGAACTCGGTAAAAAAATCAAAACCTTACTTCTTCCCATATGCTAATACTTTTGGCCAAACCTACTCGATAAAGGTGCCTGAAACTAATATAGTATTAGGTATAAACATCACTTTAAATACCTTGTCTGAAACTTTACCAAAAGATCAAAAAAGTAGTAAAAACAAGCTCAATAGCTTATTCCATGAAGCTTATATTGTTACCCAATCGGGTCAATTAATAGCATCAAATCAGGCTAATAAAGCATTTAGTAATGGCCATCAATTACCTACAGCTCCCTACCCTGCATTAATACCGTTAATACAACAAAAACAGCAGTTTAATCAACTTATACTGATCACTTTGAATCAACAACCCTATTATGTTTATATCACTCCTATCAACAACATAAATGGTCTGAATAAATATTTAGCATTAGTTATCCCTAAACAGCAATTAATGGCTGAGAACACACAGCAACTAATAATGATTCTGTTGCTAAGCCTACTGTGCTTACTATTATTGTTACCCTTTCTATGGCTATTTTCTTCATCAATTATTAATCCATTGAATGCGTTACAGCAAAATATTGAAAAAGTGAAAATGCGTCGCTTTAAACAATTAACAGCAAGTACCAGCAACATCAGTGAAATACAAAATTTAGATCGGTCACTGCTTGAGATGAGCCTCTCTATTGAAACTTATCAAACTGAGCAGAAGCAATTGATGGAGTCTTTTATTAAGCTCATTGCACAAGCCATTGATGAAAAATCACCTTATACAGCGGGACATTGCAATCGAGTACCTGAGCTTGGTTTAATGCTCGCAAAAGCGGCACAAGCCTCTAACTTAGGACCCTTTACAGACTTTAAATTTGAAAATGAAGATCAACAGCAAGAATTCAATCTAGCGGCTTGGTTACATGACTTAGGTAAGATAACCACACCTGAACATATCATTAATAAAGGCACTAAATTAGAAGCAAATTATAATCGAATTCATGAAATACGGATGCGCTTTGAAGTGTTATGGCGCGATGCAGAGATCACTTATTATCAACAAAGCAGAGCGCACCCTGAACAAAATAAGCCACTCAAAGAAGCATTAATAAAACAGCAACTGCAATTAATGCGAGATTTTGAGTTTATCGCTAAAGCAAATATTGGCGATACCTTTATGGTGCCGCAAGATACTTTACGCTTACAAAAAATTGCAGAGCAAACCTGGTTACGCTATTTTGATGATAGATTAGGTTTATCCTTGATTGAAGAGCTTAACTTAACCGGTAAAAAACAAAAATTACCAGTGACAGAAAAATTATTAAGCGATAAAAGCGAACATATTATCAAGCGAGATAATCAACTTGAATTTGACCCCAAGTTTGCAATAAAAATGCAAGTTCCTGAGCACCTTTATAATTTAGGTGAGTTATATAATTTATCCATTAGCTGCGGTACGTTGACCGTGGAAGATAGATTTAAAATCAATCAAAACGTAGCCAGCACAATTAAAATATTAGACAGCCTTCATTTTCCGCCTGAGCTTGCTAATGTACCTCGTTACGCCTCCACACACTCAGAAAATCTAAAAGGAACTGGTTATCCTCGTCAGCTAAGCGCCAAGGATTTATCAATTCCTGAACGTATTTTAGTGATTGCCGATATTTTTGAAGCGTTAACAACAACCGACAGACCTTATAAAAAAGCCAAACCCCTCAGTGTTGCCATTGATATTTTATATAACATGGCATTGCAACAAGATGTTGATATGGATATTTTTAAACTATTTTTAAGCAGCGGTATTTATTTGCAATATGCGAATAAATTTTTAGATACAAAACAGATTGATACAGTGAATATTGAGCAGTATATTGATGAATAAAGCGGTTAATATAGCGATCAATGCAACGAACATTTCTGCTCATAAACTAGTAGGGTTATCAATGTGAATATAACATCTACAATAGATTGGCCTTGGTTAATAAAACAAGCTAAACAACATAAAAAACGTCTTATTATCGCAAACATAATTGCTATTTTAGCGACCTTAATTAGTGTGCCTATCCCCCTATTAATGCCGCTAATGGTAGATGAAATATTATTAAAACAACCCGCCTCTGGTGTTGCCTTAATGAACCAATTTTTACCTACAAATTGGCAACAACCTGCAAGCTATATCATGGCTATTTTTTTTGCAGTTATTGTAATGCGCACCATTAGCCAGTTATTGAATATTTTGCAAAGCCGCCAATTTACACTCGTCTCTAAAACTATTACTTGTGAAATTCGACAGCAATTATTAGATAAGATAGGAAGAATTAGCATTCGCCAATATGAAACACGTGGTAGTGGCGGCATTAACTCACATTTAATCACAGATATTGAAACCATTGATAAATTTCTAGGCAGCACATTAAGTCGCTTTATTGTCAGCTTATTAACCGTTATTGGCACTGCAATTATTTTATTATGGATTGATTGGCGTTTAGGGCTTTTTATCTTATTGATAAATCCACTGGTAGTTTATTGCTCTCGAAAATTAGGCGCACAAGTTAAACATTTGAAAAAACTTGAAAATCAAACTTTTGAAGCATTTCAAAACCGTTTAATTGAAACGCTTGATGGCATTTATCAATTACGAGCCTCTAATCGTGAAAAAGATTTTTTACATCAACTAAAACAGCAAGCGAACAATATTCGCTATAGTGCAGATAAATATGCATGGAAAAGTGAAGCGGCAAGTCGTTTCTCATTTTTACTGTTTTTATTAGGTTTCGAGTTATTTCGGGCTGTCGCGATGTTAATGGTATTGTTTAGTGATTTAACCATTGGACAAATGTTCGCGGTATTTGGCTATCTCTGGTTTATGCTCTCCCCCGTTCAAGAGTTGCTCAATATACAGTTTTCTTGGTTCAGCGCCGCAGCAGCTTTGAAACGAATCAATACTTTAATGCTCATTGAAGAGGATCAACGACCGGTCAGCAAAGTAAACCCTTTCCTTAAAAAACAGGCAACAGAAGTGATCATTGAAAATGTTGACTTTGCATATGACAACGAACAACAAATATTAAATAATCTAAGTTTAACTATTCCTGCAGGTAAAAAAATTGCCTTAGTGGGTGCAAGCGGAAGCGGAAAATCTACACTTATTCAGCTATTAATTGGTGTTTATCAACCTAATAACGGCCATATTCTATTCAATGGAGAAGATAGCAGTGACATTGGTTTCGATATCATTCGCGATAATATATCAGTGGTATTACAACAACCTGTATTATTTAACGATACGCTGCGTCACAATTTATCATTAGGTCTAACCTATAGTGATCAACAACTATGGCATGCTTTAGATATCGCACAACTAAGTGACCTTAAAACTCAGCTTACAGAGGGTCTCGATACCCCACTAGGACGACAAGGATTACGTTTATCAGGGGGACAACGGCAACGTGTTGCTATTGCAAGAATGGTATTAACAGATCCTCAATTAGTGATTTTAGATGAAGCAACCTCGGCATTAGATACACAAACAGAAGCAGCATTACACTGTGCTTTAAGTGATTTTCTGGTGAACCGAACAACCTTGATCGTTGCGCACAGATTATCCGCCGTCAAGCAAGCCGATACTATTTTTGTATTAGAAGAAGGACAAGTCAGCCAATCTGGGACACATCAAGATTTATTAGTTGAAGAAGGTTTATATCAAACATTATACGGGGCTGCGCAAAGTCATTAAGCAGTTATTTCAATTGCAACTTGATCCTATACAAGTAGTTACTAATAATGCGCCCTATCAGCAAACCTACAGTCTGGCAGCAAAATAATATGAATAAAGTACAATTACACCAACAGTTAATGAAGCATCTACAACAGCTTTTAAATAATGCCAAGTTAGCAGCAAAGCAAGCACATGAAGCCGCCACCAGTGAAGAAAATATTGCCGAGAGTAGATATGATACATTAGCGATAGAAGCTGCCTATTTAGCACAGGGGCAATCACAACGAGTTATACAATGCCAAGCGGATCTCGATGCCTGCATTAATTTACCCACCAGTAAGTCAACCATTGGTGAAATAGGCGCTTTAATAGTGCTGGTCGATGAGCAAAAACAAGCTAAATATTTATTGATATGCCCCGTTGCAGGCGGTATGAAATTAAAATGGGATCAACATACCGTGTTGGTTATTACTCCTCAATCTCCAATGGGCCGAGCATTATTTAATCAACAGTTAGACGATGAAGTTGCCATCACCATTGCAGATAAAAAACAACATTATGAAATATTACAGATCATTTAACCTTTTAATGCATGATGAGAAAATGTTGAATTAACATATTCGCGCTTAAGTAGTAAAAGGAGATCTTACTTTTTATTTTTAAGATATATGGTTAAAGTGATGATCTCTGATATAGCGTAAAGCTAGACTAATTATCCAACCCAACATACTTTTAAATGTTTACACTCAACATTCCTCCACTTACCCCACACTTCAATTTACCTCTCCTTCGATGAATCGTTCAGCTTTAAAATTAAAGCGTAAAAAATGTTCTTTAAGATTTAATCACTTTTTGAAAATCTCTACTATTCTTATTCTTTCATTAAAAAAGGACATAAAATGATTGAAACTAAAAAGATTTCTCCCGCTAGAAGACATTTTTTAAAAGTCACAACAGGCATAGCCGCTGCCGGCATCACAGCCAGCTTATTGCCTACTCAAGCAAGTGCAAAAGGATTTAAATTTAAGCCTAATCATCATCAGAAAAAGCGTTGGAAAAAAGTACAAAAAGAATTTATTTTAGATAAAAAAACAACTTATATGAATATCGGCACAACCGGCTCTATGCCTAAAAGTGTATTAGAAAATTACCAAGAAAATAATTTGAGCGTGGCGAAAAACCCGTGGGATATGCAAAATAAATTTGGTGCATGGCCCTACGTGACAGAAATGACAACAAGTATTGCACCAGGCTTTGGTGCAAATGCCAATGAAATTATACTTAGTCGAAATACCACTGACGGTATGTGCAGCATTCTTAATGGTTTACATTTTGAAGCTGGTGACGTGATCTTAACTACACATCATGAACATGTTGCTGCACATTCGCCACTACATGTACTTGCTGCACGTTATGGTGTGGAAGTTATTTATTTAGATATTCCTGTTGATACTGGTGATAATAGTATTACAGAGCAACAGTTTGTTGATTTATTTGCACTGGCAGCCAATCAATATGCAGGCAGAGTACGATTAATCACTTTTTCGCATATCACTTACAAAACTGGTACCCGTTTACCCGCAAAACGAATCTGCCAAGAAGTCGCCATTCCAAATCAAATTCCAACACTTATTGATGGTGCACATAGCATCGGTATGCTGGATCTAGATTTTCATGACATTGATTGTGATTTTTATGCAGGCTCTGGGCATAAGTGGCAATGTGGTCCAGGTGCAACGGGTATCTTATTTGTACGAGATGGTGCAACACGATTAGATCAGTACTGGTCTGATCGCGAAAACCCGTTATGGTTTATCAATTCATCATTAGGCCATGCAGATTACTTAGGCACACAGCTACAACTACAATACATAGGCAATGACAACTATCCAGCCAAACAAGCGTTAGCCGATGCATGTAAAATGTGGGATGAAATTGGCCGAGATACAATTGAAACACGCGTATTATCTTTGAGTAAATATTGTAAACAACAATTAAAAACAGCGTTTCCAAGTGCCGCTATCTACTCACCAGATATTGATCAACTTGCTAGTGCAATCACCAGCTTTAATCCTTTTGAGGATGTTAACGACTTAGTAACGTTAACTGAGTTTAGAGATAGGTTACGCGAACAAACTGGGTTCATTATTCGTACCACTGATTTTAAAATACAACAAAGTGATACGGTCGATACCCATGCATTAAGAATTTCAACTCACCTATTCCATGACCATAATGACGTAGATGGATTAATTAATGCGATGCAGCATGTGCTATACAGCATGAGTTAATATTCCTAGTAAGTTAATGATTGCTGATTTTTATACCTGGTGAATTGGAGAGGTGTAGCGAGGTTTGGTTATACTACATATTTTCGTTATCAATCAACATCGAGTATAAATTATCAGCGAACATATCCTTCGGATCTACCACAAGCTAGTACTGTTTTAGTTGATTTAGTGCTTTTAACTAAAAAGACATGCAGTATTTCTCAGCTTGAGAGCATGATTATTAATTAATACTTCCAACATCTCACCTTTAAGTTTGAATACTTCTGTCTATACTGGTTATACATCATTTAAAACTTAACCGAGCACATACGGCACTGAAAAAATAAATAATGACAAAACAAATTGTTATAACCCGTTGTGCTGTTTTTAAAAACATTAGCTCCGAGCCTTTTATTTTAACCAGTGCGCTTAATCTGTAAGTTTTCAACATTAATATTAGATATAAAAAAATTTTACACGATAAGGCCTATTTAATGACCCTAACAAAACATAAATATCTTTGTAGTTTAATAGCGTTTCTTCTAATTTACTTTTATAGCAGTGTCAGTACCGCTAGAGATCTTGAGCAGATTAAAGCTGAGGGAGTGTTAAGACATATCGGCGTACCCTATGCGAATTTTATTACACTATATATTGAGGGTGATGAAACTGTTGTAGGCGGGCTAGATGCCGAATTAATGCAAGGTTTTGCTCAACACTTAGGTCTTGAATATGAATTTCTTGAAGCAAGTTGGTCGAATGCATTTACCTTACTCACAGGAAAAAGTGCAAGTTACATTAATAATCAATTACAAAGAGGTCAAATTGACCATGGAATAGAGGGTGACGTTATTGCTAATGGGGCAACCATTTTACCATGGAGATCTGAGGTTGTTGATTTTTCTATCGATTATTTCCCATCAGCGGTATGGTTAGTGGCTAAAGCTGAATCAGACTTAATTCCCATCACCCCTACAGGTATAATTCAACAAGATATTCTTGCCGTTAAAAAACTGATAAAGAATCATGATGTTTTAGCAATGAAACAAACTTGCCTCGATCCTGATTTATATAATTTATACGACACTGAGGCAAATATTATATTGCCTATTACAGAGTTAAAACTGAATGAAATGGTACCCGCTATTCTCAACAATGATGCAGAAAGTACATTACTTGATGTACCAGATACGTTAATAGCACTACAAAAATGGCCCGGTGAAATAAAAGTAATTGGCCCGGTTTCAGACGACCAAAGAATGGCTGTCGCTTTTCGCAAAGACTCTCCACAATTACGTGACGCCTTTAATCAATACCTACAGGAAATGAAAAAAAATGGTGAATATAACCAATTAGTTAAGAAATATTACCCTTCCGTCTTTAATTTTTACCCTGACTTTTTCAAGATAAAACATCAATGAGTATGATTCTTCGCAAATGGTTAACCAGTAAAAATAGCCTATTATTTGGTAGTGTTATGTTAGCAGGTTACTTGTTATTAATTTTAACTGTAACTAACGTTGGACAAAAAAAATTACAAGAATCGCAACATAATGAACTGCATTTAAAAATACAACATTATGCCAATTTATTAAGCAACTATTTTGAACTTTCAAACCGTAGTCTCAGTTTTATTGCAAGAAACAAAACAATCAGCACCTTTTATGCGAACAAAAACTCAGGAATGTCAATGACTTATGGTTTAAGAGCCAGTTTATTTAATGTTCAACAATTACTTGCAGAGCGTATAGAACCAAATCAGGATAAACGTCCGCCTTACTTTTCACGTATTACATTATTAGCATTAGATGGCACAATTATCGCCGACACCGCACAGCAAACAGGATTCAATCGCGGCAATATAGACCTATCAGCATTAAAGTCTGTTGATCAAAAATTATTAATTAATAAGTATCAAAATCAGTTAAGTCTGCGTTTATCTACTACTGTGTATTTCCAAAATAAGCCAATTGCAATGATGATTGGCGAATATAATCAATCACCTATCATTGCATTGCTCGATGCGCAGCAATACCAAGGCACTGGCAGTTATATTCGATTATTAAGTGAATACGGTAGCATATTTATTTGGGATTCCTTAAATAATCCAGAAGATTTCGATCTAGATAATGATCATGATGATCATTTACATTCTTTTCATTTAAATAAAAAAGTAGAAAACACCTCTTTCACCCTAGAGGCTTGGGTTGAGGGTGTTGATAATAAAAGTTTATTCACCTCTAAATGGTTTGTTTTATTACTCTCTTTATTGGCTGTTCCAGTGTTTTCTAGCTTGTATTATTTGTTTTATATCGAGCGTAAAAATAGCCTACTACGAGCACAAATCCATCATTCAACAAAACAACAGACAGTACTTTCAACACATAATTTACAGTTAGAAAAAGAGGTTAGTAAACGAAAACTATCTGAAGAAAAGCTAGCCTTTCAAGCCACACATGATTCATTAACAGGCTTACCAAATAGAAGTTATAGCCTGCAAAAATTAAATGATGCCGTCAATAATTGCCAACGTAGCCGTAAAAAAGTCTTAATCATGTATATTGATCTAGACAATTTTAAACAAGTTAACGACACTTTGGGCCACGCCGCTGGCGATATCATTTTACAGGAAACGGGTAAGCGACTAAAACTAGCTCTTCGTAAAACAGATACCGTTGCACGTTTAAGTGGTGATGAGTTCATGGTGATCATTGATGAGTTACAAGATTTAGAACAAGCTAAAGAGCTAGCCGTTAAAGTCTTACATTTATTTGACCAACCTTTTAAAATGAATAAACATCTCTTCCATACCTCTACCAGTATTGGCTTAGCAGTTTTTCCTGATGATGCGACAGATGCAGAAAACTTATTAAAAAGTGCTGATATGGCACTTTACAAAGTAAAAGAGACAGGTCGAAATAACTTTAGCTTCTTTGAATCCAAGATGAATGACGATGTAAACCGCAAGGTAGCTATTAACGTTCGTCTACGCGCTGCACTTAAAGAAAATACCCTAGAAATGTACTATCAACCGCTTATTGACCTAAGCACTCAAAAAATTATTGGGGCGGAAGCATTGATGCGCTGGACAGATAGTCAACTGGGTTTTGTGCCACCCGATGAGTTTATTGCTCAGGCTGAAAAAAATGATTTAATTGACCAGTTAGGTAGCTTTGCTTTAAATACCGCAGCACACCAAGCAGCTGAATGGCAGAAAATTGCTCCCTTACAAATTGCGATCAATTTTTCTAGCGTACAATTTAGACATTGTGAGTCATTATTGGCAGAAATTCAGGAGGTTTTATTAACAACCGGTTTACCACCAGAAAAATTAGATGTTGAAGTAACTGAAAGTTTGTTAATTAATCAAGAAGGCGAGTTATTTGATATGCTGAAGTCGTTACGTAATATGGGGGTCGAACTGAGTATTGATGATTTTGGCACTGGTTATTCCGCACTGAGTTACTTGCAGAAATTTTCATTTACTAAGTTAAAAATTGATCGCGCTTTTATCATGAACTTAACCAATAACAGGGCTGATCAGTCACTAGTTAAAGCAATCACTGCGATGGCTAAAGCGCTTAACTTAAAAGTCGTTGCGGAAGGAATTGAAGATAAAAAGCAAATGCAATTCTTAACAGGTCTTGACTGTGAGTTTGGGCAAGGCTATTTTTTTAGTCCCCCAGTGACGGCGGAGAAGTTTGAACGTTTATTACGAGATCAAATTAGTGCAGAAAGTTAAGGTTATGATGCGAACCTAGGAAACTAACAAGTTAAGTATTTATTATAATCCTGTATTCACTAATAAGGCCAATATTCTATCGGTAGTTTATTGGCCTTCATTTTAGATTAAAGTTACTACTCACTCTATCAATACACATTTGCATTGATAAATACTACGAACAGCATGTTAGTTCTGTTGTTGCTCGGTTAATAACTCAGTTAAAGCTTGTTTGTAGGCTGCAACGGGCTGCGCACCAGATAAAGCACTACGGCGGTTGAAGACCACTGCAGGCACAGCAGAAATGCCTAACCGTTGCCAATATTCTTCTTGTTCAATCACTTGCTCACGCTGTGTCTTACTCTCTAGATGCTGCTTCGCTTGCTCTACATCTAAACCGACTTGAGCAACCTCTTCAAGTAACGTGGCACGATTAGAAACATCTTTTTTCTCAGTAAAAGCAGCACTAAATAGACGTAATTTTAATTGTGTTTGCTTGCCTTGCTCATGTGCATATTCAAGTAATACATGTGCATCACGTGTATTGACTATCTTCATTTTGTCAAAAAAATTAAATGTGAAACCCGCTTCAGCTCCACGTTGAGCAATGTTAAGGCGTGACTGCCTACTTTCTTCCTCTGAAGAGCCATATTTTTCTGCTACATGCTCTCTTAAGTCTTGCCCTTCTGCAGGCATATTAGGATTTAACTCAAATGGTTGCCATTGCAGTTCAACTTTATCTGCTACCTCTAACTCATCGATTGCTCTTTGTAAGTTTTTATAACCAATAACACACCAAGGACAAACAACATCAGAGACGATATCAATCTGAATTTTATTACTCATAGCAACCTCTATATTTAGCTCATACTCAATTTAAAAATAACAATTTATAATCACAATGAGTATTTGTAGTAACCAATATAGCTAAATAAGAACGATCGTTCAATAAATTATTATACGCTCCTATTAATTACTACCACATAGTAATTTAAAGTAAGAAACTTGCCCCTGTTAATGAAGAAACAAAACAAAGTAGCCGCTTAAAATACGATTAACATATAAGGAAATATAAGAGGATTAAAAAATTCTAACTTTAAAAATAGTGCTAACAACTAAAGATTCGCAACCTTAATTGTATTACAATAAATTCAAAACTAGCTCTATTAATCATTCTGAAATAAAGGTTTACTTGTGTCTCAGCAATCTTACATTAAGAAAAACTTATCTCTTGCATGGCCATTAGCATTAAATGGATTGCTGATGCAGTCGATGCTAATGATCGATACATTATTAATCTCCCCATTAGGGGAACTTCCTCTTGCTGCTATGGGTATTTCAACAGCTATTATTGCCGCTATTCTTGGTATTCAAATGGCATTAGCCAATGGAACTCAATTAGTATTGAGCCGTGCAGTAGGTTCAGGTAATAGTGCTTCGCTATCAAGAGCATTTGTATCAGGGTTGATTATTAACACTACCATTTCAGTCATGTTTTGGGTCATTCTGACGTGCTTTGATCAAACATTAATTCATGCGATTACCAGTGACATAAGCCTGTATAAAGAGATCACTAACTACCTAGATATCGCCAAATATATTGTAATATTTACCGCACTCACGCAAGTGATCATCGCACTGTTTAATAGCTTGGGGAAAACCCAAGTACCCTTTAAAGGTTACCTTATCGAACTGCCGATCAACGCACTGCTTTCGTACCTCTTTATACACGGGTATCAATTCACAAATACGCTTAGTTTAGAAGGCATGGGCGTTCAAGGTGCAGCGATTGGTAGCCTGATGGCGATCACAGTGAGGCTTATTTATTTGACTCTGTATATGTACTTGAGCAAAGAGATAACGATTACGTTACCGGTTAAAGACGTGTCAATGATACGAAATATTCGCCTACATTTTATTGAAATCTTCCCCGTTGCCGCCAACGTAATGGTCTTGGCAATGGGTATTACTGTGTATCAGTTACTGTACTCACAACTTGAAATCAATGCTTATGTAGCGATTACATTAATGATGCCATGGATACGTGCGGGGACTCAGTTTATTGCTGCATGGTCACATTCAACAGCCATTACAGTAAGCCAAGCAATCGGATCAGGTAAAATGGATGATCTCGCTAAAAACGTTGATAAAAGCATCGATATTGCAGTCTTGATATCCATCCTATGTGCTGTTTTTTTTGCAGGCATCAGCTTATTCATTGCAAATATTTACCCTGATTTAGATGTCGAAACCTACCAAGCATTATCGATTATTGCCCCTCTTTATATCTTTTTACCGATAGTTCGCGGTTACAACACGGTTCATGGCAATGTGTTACGTGCATTAGGTAAAACAACCGCTGTTTTCAAAATCAACTTTACTGGCCAATGGATTATCTCCATTCCACTCTGTGCACTTATTATTTTTATGTTCGACGCTTCTATATTTTGGGCATTTGCGATACAACCCTTTGAAGAGATAGTTAAAGCGATACCTTTTAGGCAACTCGCCAGAAAATCTTTAGAGGAATTTGATTTAGAAAAAGCAAAAAATTTAAATCATGATTAAAAATGAACACCATAAAAATAGCGATTAAAGGAAATAAAAAGAGATTAATAGTTGAATTCAAGAAGCTTAAATAATCAAAAGTCGATTCGAATATTTGATCTCGGCATAAGTTCTGTTTTTTAGTATGTGATCAATAATACACATTTTATCATCTCTACTTCTTTTCAGAGAATGACTCCCTATGATGCATAGTTAATTAATATAGTATTACAATATAAAAATCATAAAAAGGGATTAGAAAATGAAAAAAACACTTATTCTTGCTGGTTCAATGTTGCTTGCTTTACCTACATTAACTCTTGCAGATGTTGCTAATAATGGCGTTTCAAACGCAGTACCAGCTGACAAATTTGACATGCGCAATTGGAAAATTACCATTCCTTCAGATATCAACCAAGATGGCCGAGTAGATGAAATCGAAGGTGTTGCAATGTTGAGTTATGCGCATCAAGATTTTTTCTTTTTAGACAAAGATAACAATATGGTTTTTGAAGTACAAAACCAAGCGATCACCACTAAAAATTCAAAAAATGCTCGTTCTGAATTGCGTCAAATGCCTCGTGGTGCTGACTTTTCCATAGACACCTCAGACAAACTTAACCAATGGGCACTAAGCAGCCACCCACAAGCTAAAGAATATAGCGATGTTGGCGGTACTTTAGAAGCAACAGTTAAAGTTAACCATGTCGCTGAAAATGCAAAACACCCAGAACGCCCACCAGCCCACTCAGTTGTTGTTGGCCAAATTCATGCTAAGAAACATGATCAGTTAATTAAAGCAAAAACAGGCTTTGGTCACGGTAATGAGCCACTGAAAATTTTCTTCAAAAAATTCCCAGGACACCAGTACGGTTCTGTTTTTTGGAACTATGAACGAAATCTAGAAAAGAAAGATCCTAATCGTATGGATATTTCATTACCTGTTTGGGGCAATACTTGGGAAAACCAAGCAGAGCCAGGTAAAGCAGGCATCGCTTTAGGCGAAGAGTTTAGCTATAAAGTAAATATTGAAGGCACAATAATGCACTTAACTTTTGAGACGGCTCGTCACAAACCTGTTAGTTACGATATTGACTTAAGCAAAGCATACGATGAAAAAGATCATGCTCAAGGTTATGCAGAAGATGATTTTTACTTCAAAGCAGGCGCTTATGGGCAATGTAGTGTGAGTGATAAGCATGCGGTTTGGGGAACTGGCTGTGAAGGGACAGGCGATTTTGCTAAAGATAAGAAAGACGGTAATTACAGTAGCGTAACATTCTCAGCACTTAAACTTAACGGTCAATAAAAAAGCGAATAATTAAATGATTAAAGAGTCTTTTGCTTTGCAATGGACTCTATTTTTATCTTTTAAAAAGTCGCTCTACTCCCCTACTCTATGACTCTTGATTCGGCTTATCCGTTTGTGTGATCACAGCCTCTAGTAGCTGCTCTTGCAACGTATTTTCTTCTGGTTTATCGTCAATGGACGCACTTAAATCACTGCTATCAACTGCCTCAGAATCTTGTAATAACTCTACCATTTCAGAAGCGACTTCAGGTACAGAATCAATAAAAGTACTCGCAACGTCAACTGCATATTCAGGAATATTCTCAACTACTTGAGTCAAATAGTCATTAACAGCTTCTTCAATACCTTCCGCTTGCTGTGCTTCACTTTGTTGTTCACTATCTGTATCCATTAAGTTATTTACATAAGCTTCTGCGACAGCATTAGACGATTCAGGTAAAGCCTCAGAAACTGTCAGTGCTAATTCCGCAGAGTATTCAGGTGAAACATCACTTAAGCGGCTATACAATTCAGTCGCCGTTTCCTGTGAAGCTGCTGCACTTCTATCGACTGGACGCATTTCATCTAATGAATCAGAAAACTCAGTCATATATTGCTCAGTCATTTCTAACAAGTCGGCCGAATCTTCGCCGGACATATTTTCAGCCGCTAATTCCATCACTCGAATACCATTATCTGGCATCGAATTAGCGATCGCGACAATAATATTAGTGAATTGATCTGGGTGATTTGCGCTTATCCAATCAACCAATTCTTCCGCTTGTTCAGGCGATGCAGTGGTCAATGCTTCGGCAATATGAATAGCCATTTCAGGCGCAGCAGTACTAATCGCAGCATATAACTTACCAATATTGATTTCCTCAATAGTACTTAAGGCCGCTGCTAAGTTGGAGGCATTATGTGGGTCTCTTAAAGCTAGCGCTTTAGCCATATTAACAGCAGCACCCGGATTTTTAGTCGCTAAACTAACGGCGACTTCGGCTTCAGCACTTGGCTGGTAGGCTGGTTCAGCATAATCGATACGTGGATCCAGTGCTGATACCGCGCCTGCTGGCGTCTGCATAACAAAATGATCTTGGTCTTCTTGCGGTAAAGCAGAACGTTGCTTCATGCGGATTAAGATAAAAACTAATAACGTAATCGCAACCGCAATAATAAAGGTAAATAATGCATTACTACCAAATGCACCCATTGCGGCCGAAGCTAAATAAGGCCCCAGAATACTGCCAAATGCATAAATTACTAATAACGAAGACATGGCAGCTAAAATTTGCTCTTTTAATACTTTATCAAAGGTTTCAGACATACTCATTGGGTACAAACAAGCAGCAACACCAGTGATCAACGCAATTGAAAATAAGCTTAAATTGAACATATTTAATGAGAGTAATAAAGGGATGCAAAGCGCTGCTAAAATAATAGTTGTGACCATACCTAGCATAATTTTACGTCGATCAAAATGATCAGAAAGGTAAGCAATAGGGAACTGTAATAGAATTGCTCCTAGTATTGCTGACCCCATAAAAATGGATAAATTAAGATCTTTAATTCCATTATCACTGGCAAAAATAGGCAGCATATTTAATAAACCAGCGTACAGTACACCACAGTAAAAACAACTCACTACCCCTAATGGTGAGAGTTTTGCAATAGTGAGCAAAGACATCGATTCACTATCTTCAATCTTAGGACCTTGCTGTTTACTAATCACAATTGGCGTGATCGCTAAGCTAAATAAAACCCCTGAAACAACAAATAACGTCATTTGATCAATAGGTGCAATAGCTAATAAAAACTGCCCAGAGAATAGTGCACTCATTACCACCATCTGATTAATAGAGAGTATTCTGCCGCGATTTTTTTCAGTTGCACTAAAACTTAACCAACTATCCAACGTCGCATTGGTACAAGCGATACAAAATCCCGTTAAAATCCTCATTGCTCCTAGAACAAGTGGATCGGGAAACAAACCAGACACTAAAATAGCAACCGAGGTTAAACTACCACACATCGCAAATATTCTAATATGGCCAACACGTTGTAATAACTTACGACTATAAACCGCGCCCAGTAAAAATCCCACCGACAACATTGATAAAACAAGACCAATATTATTTAGGCTAACGCCATCACTTTGCATTCGAACAGGTAACAAAATATTGCTTAACCCATAACCTGTCATTAATAAAAAACAGCTTATTAGCAATAGAAAAAAAGGTTTAATTGTCATTATCACAGAGGGATTCTCTTATTTAGCAGCGCATTAAGTGCTCCTAAATAGTCACTCATATGCAGTGCACTTCAGGAGAAAGGGTATCGATGACCAATTGCTTAAACAATCGGCAAGAATGTTAAATATAAAGCAAAAAGCATTAACAAAAAAGGCCAACGTAACGCTTCGAGTATTATATTAAACCTTTTAATAATACATCGACTTAATTTTGTAGAACGATCAAACCTTTTAATCTCAAATGCATCATATGAAAATAAAAAACACACAAGATTCATCAAAGTAACTAACAAGTTCAATGGCATCTTTGCTTAAAAAATTGTTTTTGCAAATACTTAATGCAGAAGTGATCTGTTTTTCTTCATATTCTTTTTATTTATATAAATTTATTTTTTATAACAAAATATTACAAGAAACTTTCCCTTCACCATTGTGAACCAAGACTCCCAAGAGGATGATTATTAGATGATCATTTTTTATACACACAAAAATATCATTAACGTAACTTCAACATCATCAAATTTAATACTGAGGAGTATCTAAATATGAGCCAAAGTATCGCAAGTTTTATTACTCAAACCCTTGAACAAGCTGGTGTAAAGCGAATTTGGGGTGTAACTGGCGATTCACTCAATGGAATAAGTGATAGTTTACGAAAAATGGGCACTATCGAATGGTTAGGAACACGCCATGAAGAAGCAGCCGCTTTTGCCGCAGGGGCAGAAGCACACATATCAGGAGAGTTGGCCGTCTGCGCTGGTTCTTGTGGCCCCGGCAACCTACATTTAATCAATGGTTTGTTTGACTGCCACCGAAATAAAGTCCCTGTATTGGCGATAGCCGCCCATATTCCCTCTTCTGAAATTGGCAGTGATTACTTTCAAGAAACACATCCCCAGGAATTATTTAAAGAATGCAGTGTTTTTTGTGAGTTAGTTTCTAATCCAGAACAAATGCCGTATTTGCTCGAAACAGCCATGCGCCAAGCCATCTTACATAATGATGTAAGCGTGCTTGTTCTACCCGGAGATATTGCACTCAAAGCAATGCCAGAATTAACTAAAGCAAAATGGAACGTACCCAAACTAGCAACTTACACCCCTGATACAGAAGATATAAAAACATTGGCAGCACACCTTAATAAAAGTAAAAAGTTAACTTTATTGTGTGGTGCAGGGTGTAAAGGATCGCATGATCAAGTTATTGCGTTAGCAGAGAAGCTACAAGCCCCGATAGTACATGCGATGCGCGGTAAAGAGTTTCTTGAATATGATAACCCCTATGATGTTGGTATGACTGGATTTATCGGTTTCTCATCGGGTTATCACGCAATGCAAGACGCGGATACGTTATTAATGATCGGCACCAGCTTCCCTTATCGAGCTTTCTATCCAGAAAATGCCACTATTCTGCAAATAGATAACCAACCCGCATCACTGGGACGACATGCTCAGATTGATTTTGGCGTACTAGGGGACACCAAAAATACTGTTGCGTCATTGCTTGGGCATATTAAGGATGGCCGTGATAGCACCCATTTAAAAAAATGTGTTAAAAATTATAAAGAGTCCCGAAAGGACCTCGATTTATTGGCCAATGGCAAGACCTCACATAATTTGATACACCCTCAATACCTTACACGACTACTCGATGAACAAGCAGCTGATAATACCGTCTTCACCTGTGATGTTGGAACGCCAACCGTTTGGGCTGCTCGTTATTTATCGATGAATGGTCAACGCCGTTTAATTGGATCATTTAATCATGGCTCAATGGCCAATGCCTTATCACAAGCAATGGGAGCACAATCCTTAGATCGTAACCGTCAAGTGATTGCAATGTGTGGCGATGGTGGTTTTTCGATGTTAATGGGTGATCTATTATCGCTAAAACAACTCAACCTACCGATTAAAATCATTGTCTATAATAACCGCTCATTAGGTTTTGTGGCAATGGAGATGAAGGCTAGCGGTTACTTGTCAGATGATACCGATTTAGATAATCCAAGTTTTGCAAAAATAGCACAAGCCTGTGGCCTAAAAGGGATCCATGTTAGTAATCCAGAAAAGCTACCCCAAGCAATGACTGAAATGATGGAGCACTCTGGACCAGTAGTACTTGAAGTTGATACGGCAAAACAAGAACTTGCCATGCCACCACAAATCAAATTTGAACAGGCAAAAGGTTTTAGCGTTTATATGATGAAAGCGTTAATTAATGGCAAAGGTAATGAAATAGTCGAGCTTAGCAAAACCAATTGGTCACGTTAAAGACCTAATCTTTATACTAGACGACTAGAAAGAACAAAGCCCTTAGATAGGGCTTTGTTCTTTAGCAATTTTTATTAATCTACCTATCTAATCAATAATGATACATAAGCACAAATAAGCCCTTAGCATTTAATCTCTTAATTAGGAAAATTTAGCTTAAAATCATTTAAAAAATCACCATTTCATTTTAAGGTCATCATTCAATGTTCTGTACCTAATCATTGATTGCACAACATTAATCAATATAAAACATATGCTTACACCAAATAAATCAACCTAAATACAAATTGTGTCATCAACTGTGTCATCAACTGGTTCGCTTCTAACTAAAGATAAGAGCAATATATAAATTGCGTAATAAATCGTTGGAAATAATTCTATAACTCAAGCTAAATGGCGAGGGGTTAAGACTGAGGTACAAACTGAAATGTAATTACTAGCATTAACTATATCTTCACAGATAGAGAGTTAATAACTAACCTTACTAGCCAGTAAAATTACCTTTTGCCTTTGACAAATCAAAAAGCTATAAGCCGATTTACATATTTAATATATTAAAAGCTTATATCATTCATAAATGACATAAGCTTTCTTAAGTGAAAATCACTTTAATGATTTTCGAAGTGGGGCTAAAGCGATCAAGGCCAGTAATAAAATTAAGATATTATTTGGTGCAGGAACAGGGAAAATAGCATTACTTAAATATAAACTATTATAATTTTCTAAACCATCCCAAGAAGCCCAATTATAAAGGCTTAACGAAAGAAGGTAGTTATTTCCTTCTTCTAAAGATACGCTTGCTTCAGCTCCCGCATCAAAAGAAACATCTGTATTTGTAGTAATATTAGTTAATTTAAGCAAACTAGAACCACTAGAACCAATAGGATTTAAAACGAAATTTAAAAATGTATTGTCATTCAACACCTCAAAACTCCAATCCCAATCAAATGTTTCATAACCAAAGCTACTACCTAACTGATTTGCTGTGTCTACTTTTCCCTGTGCCAAAGTAAACTGAAGGCTACCCCCATAACTAATAATATTTGTATATGAGTCATGAGTATATGACTCATTAGATTGTCCGTCTTTATATTTTTTTGTAAAAGAAGCCGCATGCCTATAATTGTTATCTTCTCCTATTCCATAAAATAAACCACCTTTAGAATTTAACTCTCTAACATCGCCGTCATGATAATGAGCACCAATAGTAGACTCATAATATTCATAATTAGTTTTCAATATTGCAGTTGCGGAGCTTCCCAAAGAGACTAGCGAAAATAAAACTAGAACACTCCACTGTTTTATAGTTGTTTTGATAAATTACTCCTTAATTTATTGAAATATCAATATCACAAAAAATTGACATTGGTGTAAAAATGAATATGCACGAGGAAGCACTAGCATAAATCACACCAGAGTAAAAAACACGGAGGTTTAATTATTTAGAAAAGGAATTAACTCGCATTATTACAGACATTTACGTATTAAATGACGATTAAAGTGATGGGATAGATCATATTAATTAGCAGATAATAATGGTTTTCATACATAGATAAACCAAAAACAAACAAATCACTTTATTGTAAAAAAACCTGACAAATAAATATTCAGACTTCTTTTTTTTCAGCTTATCGCTTCCTCGAAAGCTATAGAATGTACATATGATTATAAATTTAAAGTTTAAATACCTCCTATACACCTAAGAACACTACTCAGCTGTAAAATAAACCGACAAAAAACTTAAATTTTAAAAAATAATTATTAAAGAGCCATCAAACCACCAGCTTATGCCCATTCACTTTTAACCATTCTTTATGATCTCTGTAATCAGGCATGACTCGTTCTACTTCTTTCCAAAACTTAGGGGAATGGTCATGATGTAATAGGTGGCATAGCTCATGAATTACAATGTAATCGACTATGCGGTTAGGAGCCATTAGAACAACCCAATTAAAGTCTAAGTCACCCTCAGGGCTGCAACTTCCCCAACGGCTTTTAAATGATTTTATGCTGATGGGTTTTGTTTCAACACCCACTACCTTGGCGTAACCCTCAGTTTTTTCAGTAAACTTACGCCTAGCATTGCGCTTGTACCAACGTATCAATGCACCACGAGTGAAGTAATCTTGAATGGTAGACTTTCGTATAGTTAGCTGTAGTCGGCCACTCACTAATTTGAGCGGCTGATATGCCCCATTCAGTACATCCATAGTGATGACACAAAACCAAAATTTATTGATATTTCTTGATGACACGAAGCTGTGTCATCATTTGTGTCATCACTCTACCACGAACTGTCACGATAGTTCCAGAACCAACAAAAACGAGAAAGCCCCGATATACGGGGCTTTCTGTTATTTAATTAACGACTAGAAACGAGCTGAAACATCATTCAATATTTTGAACTTGCTCGCGCATTTGCTCAATCAAAACTTTACATTCAACCGCTGCTGCAGTGATGTCTGTGTTGATTGCTTTTGAACCTAGCGTATTGGCTTCACGGTTAAACTCTTGCATCATGAAGTCTAAACGACGGCCTACTGCACCGCCCTTCTTGAGAACATTACGCGCTTCTGATATGTGAGAATCTAAACGGTCTAGTTCTTCTGCTACGTCTGATTTTTGTGCTAATAATACGAGCTCTTGCTCAACACGAGTGCTGTCCAAATCGACTTTAGCATCTTCGAATTTTTTCAGAATACGCGCTTTTTGCCATGCATGTACTGCTGGCATAAATTCACGTACTTTAGCGGCTTGTTCGCTAATACCCACTAAGCGTTGGTCAATAAACACGGCTAAGTTAGCGCCCTCTGCAGCACGAGACTCGACAAATTCATTTAAAGTCGTTTGGAAACCAGCCATTAATTCAGCACTTACTGCATCAACATCTTGCTCTGGTGCTTGCATAACACCAGGCCATTTTAGAATATCAACAGGGTTAACTTGTCCTGAACCCATTTGATCAACAACCCATTGTGCATTTTGCATCAATTGCATTGCTAACTCTTGGTTCATACTTAATGAAGTACTACTCGTTGAATTTGCTTCAAAACGTAAGCTACATTCAATTTTTCCACGCTCTAGACGTTGTCGAAATGTTTCTTTTAATTTTGTTTCTAAACCACGAAATTGTTCAGGTAAACGAAAATATGTTTCAAGATAACGCTGGTTCACTGAGCGAATTTCCCAAACTGCAGTACCCCAATCCCCTTTTAATTGTTTGCGTGCAAACGCCGTCATGCTGTAAATCATATTTTCCCCTTTAAATTTGAATCGAGAGTATAACTGACTACGCACTAAACATGCTACGATGTGAGTCAATTTGGAGTCTTTTTTAATGCAACAAAAAATAATTTGTCACTTGATCGCAGGTTTTTTAGGATCTGGAAAAACACATTTAATTCAACAGTTAGTTAGTTACAAGCCGGTTAATGAACGCTGGGTTATTTTAGTTAATGAGGTAGGGCAACAAGATTATCCAATGGAGCAGCTAAAGGCACACCATGTTGCGGTGAAAACCGTGCTCGGTGGTTGTTTATGCTGTACTGCAGGTATGCCTTTTCGGGTCGCTTTAAACGACATGATTAAACAACATAGACCTGATCGTATTTTTATCGAGCCCGCTGGAGCAGGTCATTTAGATAATATTAAAACATTGTTACAAGGGCAGTTTTACCAACCTATTATTCGTATTGCTGCTACGCAATGCTTATTAAATAACAAGCATTTAAACGACCCAAGTTTTGCTGAGCATGAAAATTACTTGCAACTTATCGAGCAGGCTGATGCTTTGTTAGTTTACGCAGGGGAGGCCGTTATTAAGGCGAAAGAGGTGGCTAAACCCTATAGCAAGCCATTAACTGTTTTACAGGGTAATAGGCAAGATGCTCATCTGTTAATAGACTCTTATTAGTACTTGGATGATAGCCTCATACTAACAGGCCCGTTTAAATTAAGGGCCCTGTGTAGATGTTGAAGTCGATTAATTAGCGATCAAACGACCTAATTCTTGACCATCTTCAATCATGCCTTGAAACTCTTCAACTAAACCATCTTTATTCAGTTGTATTGCCGCGACTAAAGGTTCAGGAAAGCGACCAACGATCATTTCTGGCGATAAGTTTGCACCCCATGCAAAACCCGCAAATACCGATAAGCGGATTAGAATAGCACCTTCTGACGGGTGTTCGAAAGATAATGGATCTAATTGCTGTTCAATGGCATCACAAAACACTGTTGAGAAGTCCCAATGTTTTGCTAACTCAGCACCCACTTGGGTGTAATCAAAGCCAAATATTTCACGCTGTACAGCCAAACGAGGGTCACCAGACTCAACAGCTAGTGCCACTAAGGCACATTCATCAGGTTTTAAAATTTGCAATAATAGTTCACCGATATTATGCATCATTGCGCATGTAAAGGCAGTTTCACTATTTACTTTAGTATGTTTAGCCAACGCTTTTGCAATACTGGCAGTAGTGAAGGTATCAGTCCAAAATTTGTTTTTATCAAACCCTGGAATATCAGGAAAAGTATTAGATAAAGTCGCAGCGACAACAATACTTCTAACTTGATTAAGTCCTAAACGAATAACCGCTTGCTCAATTGATTCTACCTCTTTACCACGACGATAAGCTACAGAGTTAGCCATTCGAATGACTTTTGCACTGATTGATTGATCCATTGCTACTTTTTTAGCAATGTCTTCTACTCTTGCTTCTTGATCAGAAAAACTTTCCATTAACTCAAGTAATAAAACGGGTAAAACAGGTAATTTTTTTGCTTCATTAAAAAGTTGTTTAATTTCGAGCATAAACCACCCTTATATATTGATTGTTAGACTACCAAACATAGTTTGGATTGTTATAAAATCAAATCCTAACAGCTTGTTTCTTAAATTACTTCAAAAGTAATAGTTTTTGAATATTTAGTTTCACATGCTGAGCATCAACAATAGCGACTGCACACAACTCAAATACCGAGCTCATAATATGAATGACTTTTATTTAATAACATTAACTTTTGTTATTTGGCATATGAAAAATAACAAAAGTTACAAAAAAATTACTTATTAACCAGTCTATTATAATCAAAAAGACCATATTCAATAGGATCTTGCTGTAAATATAATTGGTGTAATCGGTCACTCACAGACCAGAATGCAGGATTACTTCTACGCACGCCATAACGGGTCATTAACGCTTGAAATTTCTGAATAGTATTAGCTTGAATGAATGCGCTAACAAAATGGCTTTTATCACGCGCTGATACTTTAAAAATTAAACCAGGATAAGTGCCAAGAAAGCCTTTTATTAACTCAGCCGTATCCTGCAAAGGTAATCGATTTGCTCTTTCATTCAATAAGCTAGAAACATTTTTATGTTCATTGTGACGTAATAATGTATACACCCTATCTCCCTGCTCTTGATCCTCGATAAGCACAAAGGAAACTTGAGGCAGTGCTAATACCACTTCATTATCCAATATGCTCAATCGTTTTAATTCAATATCGTCTTCTGAGATCCTATATTGTTGATTTTTTTTCTGTAGCATCGGAGCTTCATACACATATTGCTTAAGACGAGTTAATAACTCTTCTTTTGGAAATTGTGTTTCAAAATCGATACCTGAAGGGCGATTGTAAAATAAGTTTTTATCTTCTAAATAATCACTCAACTCCTTAGTCGAACCTAAATACCAGCTTGCTAAGGTCGACTTTCTAAATTCAGTAGGAATAAAAGAGATAAAGTTTGTTTCGGATTCAATGCGTAAAAAGTCCATGTACAATCGAGTGGTCAATTGATGGCCAACATTGCCATAAACGTCAAAACCAGCCACTAATAAATAGTGAATACGCTCTAAAATAGGGTAATCAATTATCCAAGCTGTTTTAGGCTGTTTGCCAACCGCGCCTTTTAACACCGTTGCACTGTCGATATGCCTAAAAATAGTCAATGCTGCGTTCTCATCACCTGACCAAATATCATCTAATGTCAGGCCTTTTTCGTGGTCCATATTTTGGTGAATATAGTTACTCTTAGCTTTAAAATACGCAGTATTCCCTTCTGCATAAGATAACCATTCTGTCAGTGATAAATTGGTACTACTTGATTCAGCAGGTAACCTTAAATTCTTAGCTTGTTCATAAACAAAGTCATCTATTCGTGGATTTTCATTTATGTCAGGGTTAACAAAGAACACCCAGAATTTATCATTAATCACATTTACCGCAACTTGACCACGACAAACAGGACCTTTTATAAACCCGCTAATCGTGAAATGAGCCTCTTTAAGCATAAACTCATAACGCGCGCTAACAGGGATATCTTTAAATACTAAAAATGGATTAAAGTTTTGATAGTCAGGTAAAGTTTGCACTGTAAATTTCGCGTTATAGAATAATTTATCCCATTGTTTTTCTAGTTTTTGATTAAAAACATAGGGTAAATTAGTTTTAGCTAATGTGGTTGCTCTATCCAATACTAAGCGATAATAAACACGTTCAACTTTTGGATCGTCATAGGGACGTCGTGTGGGAATGATTTTTACCGGTTCACCAGAAGGCGTATATGAACGGATCAATTTAAAGAAACGTGGCGGGCTTTGTGCACTGATCGGTTGTGCATCAAAATAAACATGCGCTAAAAAGAGATGTTCATAAATATAACGCGCGACTAACTGTTCTTTCAACGAGTTACCATTTAACTTTCTCTCCCAATGCTCAACTAACGCAAGATGCTGTGCTGACAGCGGTAATGGGGCTGACATTGGAGCACCTCGCCCAATCCACTGTTCCAGTGTTTTAAATTCATCATTACTTAGATTAGGTAAGCCATAGGGCATGCCTGCTAATGGAAAGTCTTCTTTATAGTCCTCTACTTGATTAATATCAGGACACTGGTCTTGACGATTTAATCCGTAATTAAATTCTGCGGGTAAAATACCTTGAGGCTGTGGATGTTGCTCTTTTTGTAATAGCAATTTGTACATAACACTACCTTGCAAGTTGGCAAGTAGTGTTTGATCTCGTTCATTTAATACGGAACTAAAGCCTTGTTTTCTCCATTCATCTGTCTCATGGGCGTCTACAAATAAACGCGAAGGCTGGGCGCCCAATAGGCGCTCGCCATTGTACACCTTATGCTTACTGGCTCCACGATCAATACCTTCAGGCGATGACAACTTTAATTGGCAAGGTGCATCATAACAACCATGACAAACAACACATCGACTTTCAAGAATAGGCATTACCTGTTCACGATATTGCTGAGCTAAAGTATCCTCAACGGGTAACTGTCTTGGTCTTGTTTTATCGCTACCGTAATCTTTTTCGAGTTGATCCGACGCATCGGAACAAGCACTCACAAGAACGCTAGTTAGTAGGATAATTAATACTTTAAAAGTCATGAATACGTTCTCTAAAATTGTTAGTATGTGTCATTAATTGATCAAAACTGATGTTAGCAATTATCCGATCGACTAGACAGATCGGTAGAGTATCAATGCTAAATAACCTCAGTTTCGGATAAGCAGAGTAGTATAACACAGCGATTTCCGCGAATATCTAGGTTAAACCATCTACCAATAGCTAGAGACAGGATACAAAGAATGAAATTTAGCCCATGCACCAGCGACTGCACTACTGACGAAGACAAATGCTACGGATGTGGCAGAAGCCGCGATGAAATACGTGAAACACAAGCGATCACAAAATTATTAGTCGAGCATTTAGTCAAATACGACTATGACGATCCTGAAAATTTTTTAGAGAATATTAAAAATAAAGTAATCAAACGCTCTACAAAAATCAAAGAAGAAAATAATGGTTAAAAAGCATAAACATCAGGTCTCACCAGAAACCCAAGATGAAGCGCTTGCGATGGCAAAGAAAGTACAGAAGCCAGGACAAACTAAAGAGCAAACTAAATTAATTGCTTTAGGGATCCAAAAAGGCATCGCTGAATATAAAAAGCTTGCCAAAAGTAAGCAACGTGAAGCAGATAAAGCTAAAAAGAAAAAAGCCTCCAACAATGAGACAGAGTCTGATCTCGATAGCAATGATGATAGGCCTGCGACCTACTGGTTGCCTTGGGGTTTATTAGCACTAAGTTGGGTTGGGTTTATTGGTTATCATTTTTTAACACTATAAATGTAGTAAAGGAAGAATCATGGTTAAAGTAATTGTAAACGGCGCAAAAGGTCGTATGGGTGGTGAAGCAGTTAAAGCCGTTAATAATGACAGCGAATTAGAATTAGTTGCAGCGTGTGACTTTGGTGATGACTTAGCTGCATTGATTAAACAAACAGGCGCGCAGGTTGTTGTTGATTTAACAGCTGCTTCTGCAGGATTTAATAATACCCAAACGATTCTTAATGCGGGTGCTTGTCCGGTTATTGGTACCAGTGGTTTCCTTGAGCATCAAGTAGAAGAGTTGCAAGCACTTGCAAAAGAAAAGCAATTGGGTGGATTGATTGCACCTAATTTTTCACTAGGTGCGGTCTTAATGATGAAGTTTGCCGTACAAGCTGCTAAATACTTACCTGATGTAGAAGTCATTGAAGCACATAGTCCACAAAAAGAAGAAAGCCCATCTGGCACAGGTATTCGTACTGCAGAATTAATTGCAGCTGCGCGCACCAAAGCAGCTACACCTTGCAGCGATAAAGAATTACTTGAAGGCGCACGTGGCGCTGAATTAAATGGTGTTAAATTACATTCAATTCGGTTACCGGGTGTGGTTGCACAACAAACTGTCTTTTTTGGCGGATTAAGCGAAACATTAAAAATTGAACATAATTCTCAGCATCGTGAATCTTTTATGCCAGGTATTTGTTTAGCCTGTAAAGAAGTAGTTAAACGTTCTGAGTTGGTTTATGGCTTAGAATATTTAATGGACTAAAGACACTAGATGATACCGTCTGACTTAGGCTACTCGAATGTGGCTTAGCTGAAGTAAGTGAGATAAGCCATATAAATAATAACAAAATGCCCTTTAAACTACTTGTTTAAAGGGCATTTTTTATTGCTAGATCCACTTTAAGTCAACATAACATTTCTAATGTTGAAATACCGATAACGTTTGATCAACGCGTTTTGCGGTTGCTAATAACTCATCACTCTTGCTCATTAGACGATCACTCGCAAGTTCGTTCTGACGAGCAATATTCATTATCTCAGTCGCATTGTTAGCAACTAAGTCACTTTCCTGTGACTGATGGATAGTTAGGTCAGCTAATGAACGCAAGCTTTGCTTAGACTGTTCAGCTTCTTGCTGCATGTTTTCTAAAGGTACGATAATACTTTCAATTAATAACACACCTTTTTCAATCCGCGATTCACTCTCAGTAATTTCAGTTTCTACTTGATTCGTTTGTTTCTTCATGGTGCTGATCACTTCATCAATATTCATCGTCACTTCAGCAGTTCGGCTAGCGAGTACGCGCACTTCGTCAGCCACAACCGAGAAACCTCGACCAAATTCTCCTGCACGTGCAGCTTCAATAGAAGCATTTAACGCCAGCAAGTTAGTTTGGTCGGCAATTTCTCGAATATGATTAATCGCATTAGAAACTTGAAGTGAACTCTCACTAAGTCGGGCGACTGAAGCGGTAGATTGCGAAATAGAAACGGCAATATCTTTAATAGAGTGGCTAGCCTCAGTGACCGATTTCACTCCTTGCTCAGAAAGTTGCTGCGTTTTCTCAGCTTGTGATTCGATGTGTTTCACATCTTCTGAGGTTTGTTTAATACCTACGGATAAAGAAACAATACTGTCATTGATGTGACCTGAACGCTGACATTGCTCAGTCAGTGCACTTTTCATATCGGCAGCTTGTAATAAAATATCGTTAGCATTGTCATGCACCAATTTTGCATCACTATCAACATCAGAGATCATCGATTTGAGCTGATTTTGCATATGCGACATACTTGATAATAAATGACCAAATTCATTGTTATCTCCCTGCGGGATCGACTTTGAAAGGTCTCCGGCAGCAATACTGGCAATAGCGGTTACCGATTGATTTAAAGGTAAGGTAACGCTACTGATAATTTTGTAAGTCATCAACACTCCAACCAATAATGCTGCACCACCTAATAGCAACATAATAAATAGCGCATTCTCAGTCATTGTTAAGATGCTCTCTTGGCGGTCATTCATCGATTTTTGTTGTTTTTGTTTAAACGATGACATTGCTGATAATAAGGCATTAAGCGCATCACGTGTTGAGCCCGCCATCATCGAACGAGCTTGCTCTGGGTCGCCAAACTCAATTTCATCTACCGTGGCAAAAAACTGATGGTGGTACTCTTTTCTCAGATCCATAATGGTACTGAGCGAGGTTTTATCCGTTTCTGAAATTAATAATGCTTCAATTTTTTGTATTACTTCATCTATCTGCTTATTTTTTCTATCGATATCTTTGTATACTTTGGTTCGCAGAGACTGTTCTTCTAATATAAACAGCAGTAATAAGCTCCCTGCAACACTTTCAGCCTGAATATTAACTTCTCCTGCTAACTCGGCACGCAACACATCACCTTCAACAATGTTGCGAACTTGAGAAGCTGTATGATCAAAACGAACACCAGAAAAGACTAGCATGCCCAGCATAAAAATAAGAATCATTGAGTGGCTTAATATCAGTCGATATTTAATAGGCATGTTCATTCCTTAAAAAGATAAAAATTATTTCCAACTATCAGGATAGTCTATTTAAATCAAAATGCTGAAAATTAATCATTAGCTGATCAATATCTACTCAGGTTTTATATTAATGAATATTCAGGCTTGATATGGCTTTATGGCGGCCATATAGAAAATAGATAAATACGAGAGGAATGGACAAGTAATACAGCGTTTGCAATTGATTTACAGCGTTATCTTCAAGAGGAACAAATAATGCAATTAAGCTGAAAAACAAGATCAACATAAATTGCGAGTAATAACTTTTACAAATGATGTAATAAGTGGGTTGATGTTGACGAGCAATATCATAAAAGCGCTTATTAAACGCAAGTCGGAAAAAGTTACTCAAAAAGGCCACTAATAATAAGCCTATATACAACATTACATTATTTATATCTTGGCTTAGCTCCGCTCTAATAAACCAAGAACAGGCATATCCAATAACGGCAAAGCTATAGATTAGCTGAGTATTTACACGATCAATCTGTTTTTTTATAAAGAAAAAAATCAGTGCTAATAACAAACTCAGTGCCACAATAATTAAACCTAACCGCATTACATTAGCTTGCGTCAGCAAATAAATCGTTAACACCCAAAAATAACTTTCTAAAAATAGAAATAAACCATCAACGACAAAAATAAGTGCCGATTTATTCGTGTCTTTGAATTGAATTATTTGTTTTAACGTAAATGCGGGGACTTGCTTTAAGGAATATAACTGACGGTTACTTTGTAGACTTTTATTAACCCAATAAAAACCTATTAATGATAAGACAAAAGATAGGGTTAGCAAACCAGCAAAATAGGCCATGCCAAGCAAATAACTGCCCACTAACACGCCAATTTTTAATGCAAAAACGACAAGTATTTGAAAGTTACCAAACGTATTGCCTGTATTTTTATCTTCCGTAATAGCTTGAAATAAAAGACGCTGAGTGGACCAATAAAAGCAGCCCGCCATGCCATTAATGAATGCACCCAACGTCACCAGTAAGCTTTGTTGATCCCACACTAATAGCGCAACAAAACACCCCTGAAAAATAAACGAGCAGCTTATTAGCTTACGCCACTGGTGCTGTGCACGTAATCTATCCCAGTAATATAATGCGCATAAAAACCCCACCGAGGTCAGCGCCACAAAATACGCAATATCACTAATGGTTAAGCCTTTATCCCATAAAATAACAGGAATGAATAAAGGCAATAACCCTAATAAAAAGGAATGAAAACCAGTAAATAGATAAAATGTTCGTGCTAAAGACGACATTTAAAAGGTATCAGACTGTTTAATCTCTAGCGCATCTAATTGAGAGAATTGTTCACTTAAGTCTTCGGCCTTACCATACCGAGGATAAGCATGCATTTTTAAATAAGGGCGCGAATTGACTTCAAGGAAAATACACTTCTGTTGGCGGTAATCGTATTCAATTCCCTTTTCTAAAATCACATCAATACCTAAAATATTGGCATCAAATAAAGTCAGCACTTGTTTAAATAATTGATTATTAGCTCCAGGTAGTAACTGTTTATTAATCACTTCCACCACACCGCCCGGTGCTAATGAGATGCGATAAAATAAAGTAACACGTTGCTCTGCAGCAGGCACAGACTCAAAGTTTAAACCTTGTTTCGCTAAAAAACCTTTAGTTTGCACGCTTTCTTTTAGCGGGTAAATAACCGGGTATAGCTGCATTTGTTCACGAATTGCATTTTCTTTTTGCATTAATTCACGAATAGTCGACGTACCGTCGCCTTTGACTGCAGGAGCGTAGCGTTGTAATACAGAGACTATTTCGCCGTTAGCGACAACAACACGATAGTTACTGCCTTCAAG
The DNA here is from genome assembly GCF_014163575.1 of Psychromonas sp. SR45-3. NCBI lineage: Bacteria > Pseudomonadati > Pseudomonadota > Gammaproteobacteria > Alteromonadales > Psychromonadaceae > Psychromonas > Psychromonas sp. SR45-3. The sequence continues at coordinate 33,906 of NZ_JACJDP010000017.1, read as the reverse complement.
GTATTGCTCAACAACCGTAAATGGCCACCAAAGTTTAGCTAAAAAAATAGCTTTCCATAATTCTTTGTAATCGCGAATGGGAAAATGACTACCTCGAGAAAAGCCACTCACATTAGGTTTAATCACAAGCGGAAAGCCATATTGCTTAGCGAAACGTATCGCCGCAAAAGGGTTTAAAAAGATCAAACCTTGCGCATGAGGGATGTTACCTTGCTTAAATTTATCACGCGCTTGCTCTTTACTACGGCAGCCTCTTCGTACTTCTAAGCTATTATAATTACTGCAACCACCCATGAATTTTTTGCTGATCCATGCATATATTATTTTTTTAAGGTTCATTAAGAAAGCTCTTTTTTTGTACTTGATTTCAATAATCGAGCACATTGTAATTTTTGAAAGAAAACCGATTTTATTGCTTGAGAAGCTGGAATGTCTTTAGTCACTAAAGCCAATTGCTTCATGCTTGAAAATACAAATTTTAACTGCGCCTTAAAACTCAGCTCATCCGTTAATAAGATGAGCGGCATAGGCACATAAACATTAATTTCAACAATAGAAAATTGCCCATCAAGTAATGCTTCTATCGAGTCAGCTCTAGCGCAATAACGTGCAATTCTAAAAGGCCCTATTGCAGCAAACATCGATTCTATTTTTTGTACTTGATGTGTATTTAATAACGGCATACAAGATTTATAAAAAGTATCCTTATTATAAATACCATTAACAGGCATCTCATCACCACTGTTATTGCAGGTTTCAGTGACCGAAATAATAGCAGCTGAATGATTGGTTTTAGCGCCAGGGATATAAAATATCTCAAACTCACGCTTACCTTTTGCCGCTGCTTGTATTAAGTAACGAGGACCATTTTCTGTACGCTGCTCACGGTGTTCTTTCAAGGCTTGCTGATTATCAACACGACAAACGCCCTGTGAGTTCTGCCCCCATTCCGGTTTAAGGAATACGGGGTATTGCTCTGGTTGTTTATTGCCTTGTTCCGCACCTTGATCAACAAACTGTGTGAGTCGCCATTTTTCAGGTATCAACAGGTCCATATCTAATTTAGAAAAGAGATGGCGATGCTCATTAAAATAATTAGCATTGAGTTGAAAGTACTTCCACGGCGCGATCAAAAATCGACAGCACCATAAAATATAAGAAAGTACCAGCAGTATACGTATTAACAATGTGGTCCCTTATTGAGTTATTTTACTTTTATAATCACGGTAATTAGCCACAAAAAGAACAAAACCTAATATTAAAATAGAAACAGCAGCATAAAATAAACTACCACCATCACTCTGTCCTTCATGAATAACTTCAATACCTAATGGGGTAAATAAGTGGAAGAAAGCAGCGCCACCCATGACACCCGAGGCCATCAATCCGCCAAGCGCATGTAATAAACTTCTGCTAGGTGCACATTGTAATAGTTTAACTTTTTTCAGTAACCAAAAAACAACCGGTAATAATAAAATAACTGAAGTAACCAGCTCAACAAAACCAACTGCATATGAGCCATAGTTTGCAAACCATGTGCCTATCGAGTCCCCTAGAATACCTTGCATCCAAGCACCAATCATTCCGAAAATATGTTGTGTATCAGGATGTAATGTAAACTTGTAGGGTAGCGATAATAAAAAAACTTTTGCAATCCACAGCACCACTATCCAGCTAAAAACAGGTAAAATTCTCATTATTATTCCTTGTCCAATTTAGCCCAGTTAAGATCGGCTTGTTTAATAAAATTGTCTTTATCAGCAGCCCATGAATCTTGCACAGACTGATCATAATTTAAATACAGTTTATCATTATAAACGGTCCAAAATGGTGGGTTGCCCGGTGCAGTTTCATTGCCTGCTATCGCCCATGCACAATAACCACCATATTGTGGTGCATACTTTTCTGGATCACCTTTAAACAAAGCTAAATTTTCTTGGCTTGAAAAGTACCAATCCGCGCCTTTATATTCAAGCTGGTACTTACTGCTACCTTCTACCGGTTTTTGCTCAGTAAAATAAGCAACAACATCATATCCCGAGACCGCTTTATTACTAAAGAATCCAGTATGTATTGCATCAGCAGCATTCGCACTTTGAAAAAGAGCAAAGCTCATTAATGTGATAACTTGTAAGATTGAGAGTATTTTTTTCATGTTCAGTTCCACCCTTTTAAAAATAATATAATCTACAAGACCTGAAAGACCCTAATTTTATTGCTTCTTTTATTAAAAAAATACAAATTATATGAATGGCATGCATAAAAAGGTAAATATTTATGGCTTTTACGAACATTCATTTAATTAACTCTAGTTATTAATCAATGCGTTAACACCAAAAACCACAATCAATAATTTTTCTAAAAGTAACAGAAAAAAAAGCCCACTTAATTGCTTAAGTGGGCTTTCGAGTCATAAACGCTATATTATGTTTAAATTAATCTTACACTTATAACACTGATAACTTATCTTTCATTTCTTGGTGTTTAGCTAACATAGTTGTACTCGGTGCAGCTGTCATTAAACTAGCTACCACGATTGAAATAGTAGCAAAAATAATACCAGGGACAATCTCGTAAACGTCAAACCAACCGCCACTTAATTGTTTCCAGACCACAATTGTTACACCACCTACAACAATACCCGCTAGCGCGCCTAAACGATTCATGCGAGACCAGAATAAACTTAATACAATCACAGGACCAAATGCGGCACCAAAACCAGCCCATGCATATGACACTAAACCAAGTACTGAGCTTTCAGGGTTAAAGGCTAAAGCTAATGCAATAAGTGATAAACCAACGACACCTAGGCGCCCAACTAATACTATTTTTTCAGAGCTAGCTTCAGGATTAATATGCTGTTTATAGAAATCCTCCGCCAATGCAGAAGAAGAAACAAGTAACTGTGAATCCGCTGTACTCATAATAGCCGCTAGGATCGCCGCTAATAAAATACCCGCGATCACAGGGTGGAACATACCATTCACTAGAATCATAAAGATAGTTTCGCTATCTTCTAATACACCACCTAAATTCGCATCCACATAGGTGATCCCAATCAGACCAACAGCAATAGCACCCATAATTGAAAGTGCAGTCCAAATCACTGAAATACGACGAGCGGTAGTTAACGATTTATTACTACTTGCTGCTTGGAAACGCGCTAAAATATGAGGTTGTCCAAAGTAACCTAAGCCCCATGCAACTAGTGAAATAATAGCGATGGCACTCATTGGTGTACCATCATTGTTAGTAAAAGCATCTAACAATTCAGGGTTCTTAGCCGTTAATGTTGCCGCTAAATCACTTACCGATCCATCTATTGCAAGAATAGGCACCAGCAGTAATGCCGCAGCCATCAATAGACCTTGCACTAAATCAGTCCAAGATACCGCTAAGAAACCACCAAACAAGGTATAAGAAACAACACAAACCGTACCGATAATTACAGCGAGCTGATAGTTGAGGTCAAAAACAGTTTGGAATAACTTACCGCCAGCTACTAAACCCGCGCTGGTGTAAAAAAGGAAAAATAGCAGAATAAAAAACGCAGACATCGTTTGTAATAATTTACTTTTATCTTCAAAGCGACGCGCAAAATAATCTGGTAAGGTTAATGAATCATTAGTAATAATGGTGTAGGTACGTAAACGCTTTGAACAAATAAGCCAATTTAACCAACTACCCACTAATAAACCACCAGCTAACCAAAGAGAGCCGTAACCAGCCACTAATGCATACCCAGGTAAACCTAACAACAACCAACCACTCATGTCAGATGCACCAGCAGATATTGCCGTTGGCCAAGGTCCGAGTTGACGTCCACCTAAAAAATAATCCGAAGAATTAACTGTTTTTCGAAAAGCCCAATAACCAATCCCCATCATCATCGCTAAATAAAGGATGAAGGTTCCAATCACTGCAAAATTTTGTTCTATCATAAGATTTAAACTCCTTAACACTTCCTGTGATAATTTGTATTTCCAAACAACTATCATTCCTTAAATGTTGTTTATAACAATACCTTAACAAATTAGCCTGTGAATAATTTACTTTAGTGAATTTAAACTCAGATTTAAGTAAAAATCAGCTCCTTGAAAGTTTTTTTTGTGATCTTGCGCAGATAATATAAAAATAATTTATTCAAACATATCATTATAAAATTAAACAATATGCTTGAAAAATAAGCATATTAATAGCGATAAACCATTCCCGTTGAAATAATAACGCCTTTGCTATCATAGAAAGCTATATCTGAATTTTCTTGATTATATCCAAGCATCATGGTCCAGCTCCAATGCTGCCAATCAAATGGACGCTGATAGAAATAAAGACTGAAAATGCCTGCATGTGTTAAATCTTGCTTATCATTAAAAATAGGATTTTCTTGTTTATAAAGACGCACACCGGCATTAATAGTGGTGATTAAAGTATGTCTTTGCTTGAATAATAAAAGCGACAGTTGACCCGTATATTGATCATAACTATTTGCATCCCCATCGGCATTTCGATTAGTATATTGAAAAGCCGGCTTCAGTAATACACCCTGAGATATAGGAAATGAGCTTCCTACCTCAACACGTTGATATAAGCTATCACGTTTTAACAACGCTATTTCAGAGGTATCACTTAATTGGCTCTGACCACTTAATTCATCGTCGATACTACTGCTTGCTATCGCGTATTTAAAAGTGAGCCCAGTACCTAAAATATTATCAACAGCAATTCGAGCACCACCGACTTTTTGATCAGTGCTTTGCCTTTTTGTATTAGTAACAAAAGGGTCTTCCCAAGTTTCATTGAATAAAGATAATTTAGGAAAAACGGCAACCGTTAATTTACTTTGATCTGCAAACTGATGGATCATGCCAAGTTCATATTGGAATTTTGCAGTACTAACTTGTTCGCGGCTATTGCCTAGATAGAATTGGGTGTTAAGGTTTTCTAAGGTGTATTGGATCCGCCCTAATGGATACACAAGTACTGATGAGTTAGATTGGCCACTATTATTTAAATCGTTAGTGATTTCATTATCATGATCAGTATCAAACTGTGATTCTCCTACGCTGTAGCCAGCATTAACGCTTAATGTCAACTCCCAGCCCGCTTCTTTACTGAGTGGTTGAGCGATAACAGAACAACTTATAAAAATACCCGCGGTTAAACCGCCTATTGCTTTTAACATTATCTTTATCCCCTATTGAAGTGTTTGCTTACTGTACTGCTTTATTAATATGTTTACCTGTAGCAATAAAACCAATACGTAATTTTTTTTAAATTAGCTCTTTTTTCATTACTTTAAAGAATCAAAACATGATCATGACGAAGTTATTTGATTAAGGGGGCAAGCATTTTTTCTAATCCATTTAATTTTACTTCGTACATTAACGCCAACTGCTCACCTAATTTACCTTCTGGAAAGCCTTTACCGTGAAACCACACTAAATAAGGCTCAGGTAAATGAATTAGCTTACGGCCTGCGTATTTACCAAATGGCATGGTTTGATTAATTGCATCACTTAATGCACGAGGGTTATCTAACATATTATTCCTTTGAGCAGGTGTTGACTAAGGTAATGAGTTGTTTTAATTTTAATTCAATCTCTGAAGCACTGATCTTAAAGCCAATATTTAGGCGAAAGCAATGCTTATATAAACCCAACGTACTAAAGCTTTCACCAATGCGTACATCTAATTGCTTTTCAATCGCTAGCTTTCTTAATCTAAACGTATTTAAATTGTCCACTTCAATCCATAAAACAAACCCACCAGCCGGTTGACTTATCTTACTATTAAGCGGCAAATTTTGTTGTAAATAGGTAGTAAACTGCAATGTTTGCTGAGCGAGGTGTAAGCGTATCTTTTTGAGATGGTTAAGGTAATCACCACGTTGAATAAAATCTGCTATTGCGAGTTGTAAAGGCGAAGTAATACCTTGATTCGCAAATAATCGTTGTTGTAAATAAGCTTGCAAATAACGACCTGGTAAACACCACCCTAACCGGTAACCAGCCGCAATAGTCTTAGAAATAGATCCACACCATAGGATATACCCCTCTGTGTCCCAATGCTTTGCAGGCAAAGGAAGGACTTTTTTATAACCCAATTCGAGATACACATCATCTTCAATAATAGGAATTTTATAATGAGTCGCCAGCTCAACTAACCTTTGCTTTTGCAATGGTGTCATTGAGGTTCCCTGTGGATTCATATGTGAAGTGCAAAATAATCCCGCCTTTATTGACCCTAAATGCATTTGTTTCTGTAACTGATCAAGGTCTATCCCCTCTTGCACAGAAGGGATCTCAACAACTCGACGCTTCATAACGCCTAATAATTCCAATAAACCTGAGAAACAAGGCGAACTAATTGCGACGGCATCTCCCTCTTCAGTGATTATTTCAATTGCACTGCGTATAGCATCCAAACAACCGTGAGTGATCACACAATCTTCAGCAGAAAAATGAAAATCGATTCTTTTGAAATGATCACTTAAGCTTTCTCGCAATACCGGTTCTCCCTGCGGAGCAGGATAGTGACTGAGATGATTGCCTTGACGTTTCATTGCTCGCCGAAAAGATCCCTGTAATTTATCGATAGGAATTAACCCAGGATCGTAACGTGCAATACCTAAGGGGCAAGGATCAACAAAAGGATTATAGATAGCAGGTAAATGCGGTTTAGTAATGCTACTCGTAAAAGATACAAAACTCGGCCTAGATGACTGGTCCATTAATGGTGATTGCTGCGCAACATAATATCCCGACTGAGCTTTAGCCACCAACCAGCCTAATGATTCAAGGTGTTGGTAACAGTTTAAAGCCGTCGTCATACTCACATTGTGTAACTGTTTAAATTTACGTAATGACGGCATTTTAGCATGTAATGCTAATTGCCCAGATTCGATCTGCTGCACACACTGTGTCGCTAATTGTATATAACGCATAAAACTGTACCGCCCATAAAATTGAAATTTGTATCTGTTATCTTTTTTAGTTTGTTTGATAATACTCACAAGCGCAAGCACACCTCATTTAAAATAAAGGGTCGATGATGAAAAAAAATGATTTGATACTAGGTATCTTAGTAATGATTGTCTGGGGATTAAATTTCTCTGTAATCAAATTGGGTGTCAGTGAAATTGATCCTTTATTATTAACCGCATTAAGGTTCACACTAGCAACATTACCGGCTATATTTTTTGTTAAAAAACCAAATGTTTCATGGTGGTATCTGATCATTTATGGATGGTTATTCGCAATTGGTATTTGGGGTATGGCGACATGGTCTATCGAAGCGGGTTTAAGTGCTGGTATGGCATCAGTATTGCTACAAATGAATGTAGTATTCGGTTTATTCTTAGGTTATTTTTTACTAAAAGAACCGCTGCCAATTAATAAAGTCATTGGCAGCGGTATTGCTTTAGCAGGGTTATTATTAAGCTTAACCGTCACTGACGGTTCAGTAACTCAACTAGGGTTAATGTTAATATTATTCGCTGCTATATCGTGGAGTTTAGCGAGCATCACAGTCAAAAAAGCGGCAACCAAACAAATCTTTGCCTTTAGTTTATGGGCGATGGCTTTTGCACCTGCTCCTTTGTTTCTTATCGTCTATTTACAATCAGGTAGCGATGTTTTTGTACAACTGCCAGAACAACTCAATGAACGGGTCATTTTCTCTGTATTATTTCAAGCGTATCCGGTTACTTTATTAGGGTATTGGATTTGGAATCGTTTATTAGTGACTTATCCATTAACAACGGTTGCTCCCCTCACTTTATTAGTGCCCGTGTTTGGATTATTAGGGGGGGTATTGTTTTACCAAGAGACGGTAGGTCTGATTAAGTTGATTGCTTTTTTATGTGTGATCAGCGGAATTTTAATTAGTTTTGTTAATACTAAATTGATCACTAAACTGAAATCGCGATACATTTGAGTTACTTAACCTCAACCCGGGGTAATAAATACAAAATTAATATCATAATCAATTAGTTATAATTTCTCACAATACAGTTTTGTGTAGTTCAAGGCAAATCAGCATAGCAATAACTGATTATTGATAGCTGATTTAACACAGAAATACACGGAAATAGCTGCGCTGTATCGGTTGGATGATCCCGAGCTGAGGTTGCTTATTAAAGTAGTGAGTTGAAACAGAATATTGAAGCATTTTACTGACTAAAATATACGACCAGTGGGATAACACTTTTATCGACGTCTGATGCATTAAAGAATTAACGGATTTACTATAAAAAACAGGTAAACTAGATCCGCTTTATCACCTTATTAATATGACAGAGATACTTTATGCCCTACCAAGCTGCTATTTTCGATATGGATGGTCTATTACTGGATACTGAACGAGTTTGCATGCAAGCCTTCGAAAAGGCCTGCCAACAGTTATCACTGCCTTTTGTGAAAAGCGCTTACTTAAAAATTATTGGTCGTAATGCTCAAGGTATTGAAGCAGCGATCATGTCGCATTATGCACAGTATATTGAGTATGCACCATTACGTAAGGCTTGGATGGATGGTTATTGGCCGATTGTTGAGCACCAAGCTATTCCGGTTAAATCAGGTGTGATCAATTTACTTGAATGGTTTAAATCACAAAATATCCCTGTTGCCGTCGCCACATCAACACATAATAAATTAGCGGCAACAAAATTAAAGTTGGCGGGACTTGATCATTATTTTCAACATATTAGTAGTGGTTGCGAAGTTACTCGTGGTAAACCTGATCCCGAGATATTCTTACTCGCTGCACAACGCTTAAATGTTGCCCCTGAGCAATGTTTAGCCTTTGAAGATTCAAGTAATGGTGTTATCTCTGCCATAGCCGCAAAAATGCAAGTCTTTCAGGTACCTGATCTGGTTATTCCAGATCAACAAGTGATTGCATTAGGTCACCATATAGCATCTTCACTAGATCATGTGTTAACGCACCTTAAACAGCAAAACAACAAGTAAATACTTAACCTTTTTTGTTTTTGTTAACGCACATCAATACTCATTGATGTGCGTTGCTTTTTATCTAAAGCGACATTTTAATCCACAGCTATTTTTTGATCTACAAAGATAAGCTCTTGAGTGGCGAAACCATACTTAGCAGCAGTATTAATAAAGTCCTGTTTCACGGTATCACTCACTTGCGGAGTTCGTGACAACAACCATAAATAATCATGATTATAACTACTGATAAAAGCATATTGATAGTCCACTTTATCCATCTTAAAGATAATATAAGACCCGTAAAATGGACCAAAAAAAGAAACTTTTAAATGCCCTGTATTTTTATCATCAACAAAATAAGCCTTTCCAACCGCTTCTTGCCATTCCTTATCTTCTTTGGAGTAGCCTCTATTAATGACTTTAATACCGCCATCTTCACGCATTGAGTAAGTCGCAGAGACTTGATCCAGACCTCGTTCAAAAGAATGGTCTAAACGCGCTATTTCATACCAAGTACCTAAATAACGCTCACTTTCAAAGTGTTTAACTGCCTGCATACCTTCGGGTACGCCAGTACATGCTGTTTGTAACAAAATAGCCGTCAGTAATAATAAAACTTTCATTTTGATCCCTCATTTACGCTCGTTTTTGTAGCTAAGGATGAGCCACATAAAACAGTCTGGTGTTATACGCCATTAAAGTAAACAAAGATCATTCAGTATTTTAGTAGATGAATTTTCTCCCCGCTGTTATGACAGGTCACGATTACGAAGGCGAATAAATTCACGCGGCGTAATGCCACTCCAACGCTTAAAAGCACGTACAAAGTTATTAGGATGTGTATACATCAGCTTTTCCGCTAATATTTCATATTCATACACATTTTGATCAATAAGTTCACAAGCCAGCTGAAAACGCACTTCATCGAAAACCTGGCGCAAAGACGAGCCCTGCCCCTGCAGTTTTCTTTTTAAAGTACGAACACTTATATCTAATGAAGCAGAAATATTCTCCGCTAACCAATCCTGACCAAAATACCCCTGTTTTAATAAAAGCTTGAAGGCTTGTAAAAAATCATTAGGTATAGGGTCAATCTCAGCTAACTGCGGTAAATCAATAGCTGGGTTGTGTTTATTTAATAAACGTCGATCTATCGCGATTGCCGAATAGCTGTGCCCTAATTTAATATCGGTACCTTTAAAGAATCGAGAGTGTTCAATTCCAACTGCCTCTGTATCTTTTAATTTAATCTGTTTAGGTTGCCAGCCATGCCCTAAATAATGTTCAACTAACAAACAGATAAAAGTGAGCACGTGCTGTTCAACTTGCCAAGCTCCTTGTTTGACATGCCGAGAGTGCGGCTGGCAGATCCAAATATTTTGCTTGTCTTCCTTTAGCAAAAAAATGTTATTACTATTGTGAAGACTAATGTGACGAGTTAATAACAGTAAAGCTTGATGAAGATTATCAGCATTCACCAAACATTTAGTAAATTCACCATACTGTGATAAATCACTTTGCTCTGTTAACCAAGTCGCCAAATGCGGCATATTGGTATAATCAGCAGCAAGCTTTAAAAAGTGCCAAATTTTCTTTTCTATAATCAGTTCGTTAGGCTGAATTGGGGTAGCAAAATATAGCCCTGCTTTTTCCAATAAAGATTCAACGGGAAGCGATAATGCGTGCAGGTTTTGAATCACTGCATTTAAGTGACTTGCTCTAATTAAATGTAGACTTGTGGGCATCTATAACACCTCATATTGATAAAATGATGTACTTACTTTTAATAAAAAAACCTAAAGTAATCAAAATAGTATATGCACAGATAAAATTTATGCGCGAAAAAATACCTCAAAAAGAGTACTTAATTCAAAATTTTTACAAAATCAATGAGACCGATTGTTCTTCATGTATGATAATTTGTATTTTTTGTAGGAGTGTGTAGGAAAATGAGCAATATAAAACAACAACAAATAATAGAAGCTGCCTTTGCACTTTTTTATCAAAAGGGGTTTCATGCCGTTGGTATCAATGAAATTATCAAGCAATCACAAGTTGCAAAAAAGACACTCTATAATCATTTTAAAAATAAAGATGCACTAATTCTTGCTACGTTAGAATGGCATCATCAACAAATCATAGAGCACTTACAAAAAAGTATTACCTTAGCAGTACCGGGCAAAGATAGTATCTTGGTTATTTTTGAGCAGTTAGATGCTTGGCTTAATGGGAAAGTGACACAATTACCAACCTTCAATGGTTGTTACTTCACCCAAGCACATAAAGAATTTTCTATGCTAAATCCCGAGATAACTGAATCCTGCTTACACCATAAACAAACCTTTCAGAATATTTTTAAAAAACAGGTAGAAGATTTCGAAAAAGATGCTCAAAAAAATCGTTTGATTGTTGATTTATTGACCTTATTAAAAGAAGGTGTCATTGCAAACGAACAAATATTCCAACAAAAATATAGCGCTCAGCAGGCCACCTTTTACATTGAAAATATGTTACGTTTCAAGCGTTAGTATAAGTACGCCCTAAGTAACAAGCTTACAGAGCATAGTAATTGCTAACTAATAAGTAATATAAAAATTGCTTAAATGATTTCTATTCGTATAATGCCCCGCACAATTAATGCGCTGAATTTACGTTTCAGTTAGCAAACAGAGGAATAAAAAATGCAAAATACAGTGGTTTGTGCGCTATACCGATTTGTTGATCTAGTAAATTATGAAGAGATCCAAACACCTTTACTTAACATCATGAATGCCAATCAAGTAAAAGGTACTTTGTTATTAGCAAGCGAAGGTATCAACGGCACTATTGCTGGTGATCAAGAGGGTATTGATAATGTACTTAATTGGTTAAAATCAAACCCTTCTTTAACCGATTTAACAGCAAAATTTTCATTTGATACAGAAAACCCATTTTACCGCACAAAAGTAAAACTAAAAAAAGAAATTGTAACTTTGGGTGTTGAAGGTATTGATCCGAATCGTGTCGTAGGGACTTACGTTAAACCTAAAGATTGGAATGCCCTGATCAGTGATCCAGAGGTATTATTGGTCGATACTCGAAATGATTATGAAATTAGCATTGGTACTTTTAAAAATGCTGTCGATCCAAAAACAACTAATTTCCGTGAATTTCCACAATACGTTAAAGAAAATTTAGACCCTAAAAAACATAAAAAAATTGCTATGTTTTGTACCGGTGGAATTCGTTGTGAAAAATCAACTGCTTACTTAAAAGAGCAAGGTTTTGGTGAAGTTTATCACCTTGAAGGTGGTGTACTTAAATATCTTGAAGAAGTGCCAGAATCAGAAACCATGTGGGAAGGTGAGTGCTTTGTCTTTGATAATCGCGTATCAGTAAACCACCAGCTTGAAAAAGGTCAATATGACCAATGCCATGGTTGCCGTTTACCGATCACTGAAGAAGACAAAAAATCAGAAAAGTATATGCAAGGCGTAAGTTGTCATCAATGCCATGACAGTTTATCTGAGCAACAAAAATTGCGTTTTTTAGAGCGTGAAAAGCAAATTCGTCTTTCGCAGGAGCGTGGTCAAGCACATATTGGCTCGGATGCTTTAACACAATTAGAAGAAAATAGAGCAAAAAAACAAGCAGTAAAAATGCAGCAACGCTGCAGCTTATAAGATTACGATCAACAATATCAACGGCGAGTGATCGCTGTTGATATCAATTTATTCAGATTTAAAGCCCCTGCCACAATAACTCAATCACTTTCTTTTTAATATCTATCGCTTAAAAACTACGTTTTAATTAAATAGCCATAAGAAAAGCGTTTCCTCCGAGTAAACAAAGTTGATCTTTGAGTTGATATCACTCGTACTCTTTGATTTGATAGTATGTATTTTCTTTCCATTAACACGGCTCACATTGCGCAATAAACAGTCAATAAAAGTGTTATGTGAACCTAAGAATTAGTTAAAGTACAAAAAAACACACAAAGGCCCTACTAAATTATTGAAAGGTGCTAAGGTTAAATGAGTATTTTATTGAGCAACTTACAAACAATTTTAAATCAAAAAGATACATCACCATTACTGTTAATGTGCAAATCCTTAACTATCAGTAAAATAATTAAACTTTAATTAACACTTGCCGATATAGACAAATCAACCTGTACTTAAAAGTACGCTATTTACCCTCTTCAAAGCAGTGTTTAATATATATGCAACAACAAATTTCAACGTTTTTTCAATATAGTGATTATAATTTATTCATTGTTTCTACGCACAACCCAATATTAGTCATTTTATCAATATTGATCGCTATCCTTGCTTCTTTTATGGGGTTTCAAGTTGCATCTCAAGCAAAGCATACAACGCCCGCCCGTAAAAGTTTATTACTACTAATTGGCAGTATTGCTTTAGGAGGTGGTGTCTGGTCAATGCACTTTATTGGCATGCTCGCTCTGGAGTTATGTACTAGTGTTTCCTATCAGTTTGAGTTAACGACGCTCTCTATTTTACCTGCAGTAGCCGCTTCTTGGGTGGCACTTAATTTACTTACAAACCACCAAATTCAAAGGAAGCAGTTAGTCTATAGCGGTGTTCTGGTTGGTTCAGGTATTGGAACTATGCACTATGTCGGTATGGCGGCGATGGAGATGGCCCCTTTACTTCGTTATGACCTACCTTTGTTTATCCTCTCTATTATTGTCGCTATCAGCTTGGCAATATTAGCACTGTGGATAAGCTTTGGTTTAGATAAAAAGGCATCATTGCAATACAGTAAAAATACAAAACTAACCATTTCAAGTTGTGTTATGGGAGCGGCCATTGCTGGTATGCATTACACAGGTATGCTTGCAGCTCGTTTTGTATTGCCACCCGGCATCGAGCTATCACAACAAAGCAGCAATGTATCAACGTTATTGGTACTGGGAGTCACAACCATTACCGTAGTGATCATTTTTCTAGTGTTAGGCATAAATTTAATTATTCGCTATAAAGATATTTCAGCCACTGCAACCAATAATGAAAGACGACTGCTTGCCACTATGGACACTGCTATCGATGGCATTATTACGATTGATGCTGAGCGTATTATTATTAGCGTCAATAATGCAGTATCAACATTATTAGGATGGCAACCAGAAGAGTTAATTGGCAATAATGTCAAAATGTTAGTGCCTGTACCTTTTCAGCATAATCATGATCAATATGTGGATAATTACCTACAAACTAGAGAAGCAAAAATAATCGGCAAAGGCCGTGAAGTAGAAGCGCTTTGTAAAAGCGGTGAAAAAATCCCAGTACGTTTAGGAATTGGGCATGTAGAACTGAATAACCAACATATGTTCGTAGCCTTTATTTCTGACTTACGTGAGCGTAAAGCCATGGAAAACACACTGCGAAAAAAAGAATCTAAGATCCGTTCCTTGGTCACTAATATTCCCGGTATTGCTTATCGTTGTATCGATAGGCCGGGTTGGCCAAATATTTTTATTAATGATGAAGTTGAAAAAATATTGGGTTACCCAGCTGAAGACTTCTTATTACCTTACCCTAAACGTAGTATTGCAGACTTTGTACATCCAGAAGATATGCCAACTATCGCACAGACTAATTTTCGACACACAAACGGCTTTCAGCTTGAATTTAGAGTTATTGACCGTAACAGCAAAGTAAAATGGGTACTGGGTCACGGTCGCTCATCAAAGGATGAAAACTCAGAAGATTATTTTCTTGATGGTTTCATCATGGACATTACAGACCGTAAAAAAATGGAATCAGCTTTAATTGCAGAAAAAGAAAAAGCTGAGCAAGCCGCGGCAACTAGAGCTGCTTTTTTAGCAAATATGAGCCATGAAATTCGCACTCCAATGAATGCCATTATTGGTTTTAGTGATATTTTATTGGATGAAGAACTCAGTATTCATCAAAGAAAACAACTCAATACTATTAATCAATCAGCTAAGTCCTTATTGCATATTCTAAATGACATTTTGGATAGTGCGAAACTGGATAAAGGTAAATTTCAGCTCGAATATCGGGATTTTTCGCTAGTCGAAGAAGTCGATTCAGTGGTATCAACATTATGGTTGCAAGCCCAACATAAAAATTTAGATATTAATCTTAATATAGAAAAAAATATTCAACGCTTCTACCATGGTGCACCTGATCGATTAAGGCAAGTACTCACTAACCTGATTGGAAATGCAATCAAATTCACCGAACAAGGACATGTTGATATCGCTATAAAAAGTGAGTCTGAGGGTTTTTTAACCTTTGCGATTTCAGACACTGGCATCGGCATGACTCAGCAACAACTAGCCGCTATTTTTGATGCATTTGCACAAGCAGATGAATCCATGAGTCGCCGTTTTGGAGGCACCGGGTTAGGTACCACTATCAGCAAACAGCTAGTTGAATTAATGGGAGGCACAATTTCGGCGAGTAGCGAGTTTGGCAAAGGCTCTACTTTTACTTTTACGCTTCCTGTAAAAATTGCGATAGCATCTACAACAGCAGACAAAAAACAAGATCAAGTTCTCCTACCACAACTGAGTGTATTGATTGTCGATGATATTGAGCAAAATATTGATTTATTAAGCTTGATCTTAAAACGACACGGACATGTAATTTCCGTTGCAAGAAATGGTGAGCAAGCACTATTAAAAATGGAAAGTGAAGGGTTTGATGTCGTCTTGATGGATATACAAATGCCAGTAATGGACGGTTTGACAGCGACAGAACAAAGACGAACCTATGAAGCAGAAAATGGGCTGGCACGATTACCAATCATAGCCTTAACGGCCAGCGTGCTACCTCAAGATAAAAAATCTGCACAACTTGCAGGAATGGATGGTTTTGCCAGCAAACCCATCGATATTCGGCAGTTAATAGGTGAAATTGCGAAGACTATTATTATTGAGCAAGTAGACACTTCACCCAAACAGCCAGTTTCAACACAAAAAGCAACGATTGACCTTGAGAAGGGCATTGATTTGTGGGGATCGAAAACAACTTTATTTCATGAAATCATAAACTTTTTAAACAAGTCAGAACATGAACTCTGTTCACTAGTGTCATTAGTACAAAGTAATGATTGGTCCAAGCTAGAAGATATTGCACATAAATATAAGGGTGTTGCTGGTAATTTAGCACTGAATCAACTGATGCTGGCGTTTACTGAGTTAGAGCAAATAACCCGTAAACACAAACAAAGCGATGCTTTATTATTGATTGAGACGGTTCAAGATGAAGTTGATGCCATTAGTAAATGCGCGCAGAAAATGAGCAGTAAAACGCATAAAAAAGTACAAAGTAAACTTAAGGCAATATCTAAAGAACAGTTACTTAATACTTTATTAACCTTACAGAAATACGTTACCAATAATGAATTCGATGATGACTTATTAGATACACTTCAAGCCAATGCTGCGGGGTACGATAAACAAGTTACGCCTATCATCATTGCATGTAATGACTTTGATTTTGATTTAGCTTCAAGCCATATCAAGGCGTTTATCGACTCGTTACGATCCAATATTTAAATGATTAATAGGTGAATTGAATGCCAAATAGTAAACAGAATGTGCTTGTTATCGATGACGAGCCTATTAACTTAAAAGTATTGAACAATATCCTGAAGGATACCTATAAACTGACTTTTGCAAAAAGTGGTGCGGAAGCATTACGCTTAATAGAAAAAGAACAACCTGATTTAATATTACTTGATGTAATGATGCCAGAAATGACAGGCTATCAGGTATGTGAGCACTTAAAACAAACTACTTTATATAAGTCTATTCCTATTATTTTTGTCACTGCTTTAAACGATGCCGTTGATGAAGCCAAAGGTTTGAATATGGGGGCTGTAGACTATATTTCAAAACCTGTAACACCTGCGGTAGTGAAAGCTCGTGTAAAAACACACCTATCATTGGTTGATGTTAATGAATTAAAACGCACTCGATTACAAATAATACAACGTTTAGGCCGAGCTGCAGAATACAAAGATAATGAAACAGGTATGCATGTAATGCGGATGAGTCATTACTCTAAAATAATTTCTTTAGCTTATGGCCATTCAATGAAAGAAGCGGATGCTTTATTTCATGCTGCACCGATGCATGATATTGGAAAAATAGGCATTCCTGACAGCATCATGCTTAAACCGGGTAAATTAACTAGTGAAGAGTTCAGTATCATGCAGAAGCATCCGGAAATAGGCGCTGAAATACTCGGAGAGTCTGATTCTGATTTGATTGAGTTAGCTAAAATCGTCTCTATGACACACCATGAGAAATGGGATGGAACAGGCTACCCTAAGCAATTAAAGGGAGAAAACATTCCTATTGAAGGACGTATCGTCGCCCTAGCAGATGTTTTTGATGCATTAACCAGTGTACGCCCTTATAAAGAGGCTTGGACGGTTGAAAAAGCCGTTGAGTTTATTACTTCGCAAAAAAATAAACACTTTGACCCAGAGCTAGTTGACTTATTTGTAAGTAAGCTAGACAAAATTGTAGAGATAAAAAACCGCTGGAAAGATTAATAATGAAAGCCAGGTGATAAGTGATAGCGCGTTTCAGCCCTAACAATAAAGCTTGTTACACGTGGTTATTATTTAAAAAATAATCGAACAATAAACAGACTTCATGAACAAAATAGGCGATAATCCGCGCTTACAAAATTTCAGGTGCTCAAAAATCCACCAGCCTAGCACCCATTTATAAAAATATAGTTTCAGGAAATTTATTTATGTCCCAAGTTGGCACTCTTTTTATTGTATCTGCCCCAAGTGGCGCAGGGAAATCTAGCCTTATTAAGGCTTTATTAGCAGAAAATAGCGATCACCCTGCTCAAGTATCAATTTCACATACCACACGTTTGCCGCGTCCAGGTGAAGTAGATGGCGAGCATTACCATTTTGTTAGTAAAGCAGAGTTTGAACAGTTAATTTCTGAAAATGCATTTTTTGAATGGGCTGAAGTGTTTGGTAATTATTACGGAACCTCTCGCATAACCATTGAAGAGTCCTTGCAACAAGGCATCGACATCATGCTAGATATTGATTGGCAAGGTGCTCGTCAGGTACATCAAGTCATGCCAAACGCTAAAGGTATTTTCATCTTACCTCCGAGCCGCGCAGAGTTAGAAGCGCGCTTGAACAAGCGTGGCCAAGATAGTGCTGAAGTGATTGCGCAACGTATGGAAAAAGCACAATCAGAAATGTCACACTATAATGAATATGATTATTTAATCGTCAATGACGATTTTGATACAGCTATACGTGAGTTTTCTGCTATTGTACGCGCACTGCGTAATGAGCAAGAAAAACAAGCGATAAAACACAGTAAAACCATCAAAGAGTTATTAGAAGTATAAACTCTATACTAAGGTGCTGGATCAATTCCTATTTTGCACATATAATAACCGCCCTTTTTTATGTAATTAACTTTTGGAGTTCAACAATGGCACGAGTAACCGTTGAAGATGCAGTAAATGTAGTAGGCAACCGTTTTGATCTAATCTTAATGGCTTCTCGCCGAGCTCGTCAGCTTGCTACTGGAGGTAAAACACCTTTAGTTGATCCAGAGAATGACAAACCAACCGTGATTGCTTTACGTGAAATTGAAGAAAACTTAATTACTAATGAGTTAATGGATATTCAAGATCGTCAAGAAAGACATGAAAAACAAGCTGCTGAATTAGCTGCTGTTGCTGCAATTGCTGAAGGTCGTGGTTAAATACTAACTGACCTTATAAAAATGAAAAAGCGCTGATCATGTAAATGTTCAGCGTTTTTTTATGGCTAAAAAAATACTATCGATTGTATTAAATAGGTGGCTTAAATTTGCTGCTGGAAAATGAATTAGGTTGAGCATAGATTGATGTAAAGGTTATTTCCTTTAACGAACTTACAATAAAAAATACCTAATTTTAACCCGCGAAATAATCCACTTAATTATTCTAATTGATGTAATTAGTATAATCAGGAAAAAATTTTGTTTACTTTATTACTCCCCGCTCTCGCTATTATTATCGGTTTTGTGTTGCTTATCTGGAGTGCTGATAAGTTTGTCTTAGGCGCGTCTAATACTGCACGCAGCTTTTCTATATCTCCTCTCATAGTCGGTGTTGTTATTGTTGGCTTAGGCACCTCTGCCCCTGAGATGCTAGTATCTGCAATGGCTGCCGCTGATGGCAATACCGGTTTATCAATTGGTAATGCTATCGGTTCTAATATCACTAATATTGGTTTAATGTTAGGGATCACTGCAATGCTTTATCCATTGCAAATTCACTCAAAACTACTCAAACGTGAAATGCCCGTTTTACTCGCTATTATTACCTTAAGCTATTTTATTCTCTGGGATAGGGAACTCAGTTTTGCGAATGGTTTATTATTGCTAACACTTATGTTTTTGATGTTAGCTTTCACTATTTGGGAAGCTAAAAATCAACCTGACGATGCCCTGTCACAGGAAATATTAGAGGAGCTACCGGAACAGGTTAGTAAAGGAGAAGCCATTAAATGGTTGTTGATAGGCATCTTTATTTTGATCGCATCTTCTCGAATTTTAGTCTGGGGTGCCGTTGAAATTGCAGAATACTTTCAAGTCAGTGATTTGATTATTGGATTAACCATTGTGGCCATTGGCACCAGTCTGCCTGAGTTAGCTGCAACGATTACCGCAGCGCGTAAAAAAGAATATGACCTCGCACTGGGTAATATTATTGGGTCTAATATATTCAATATACTCGGCGTAATGGCATTACCAGGACTTATTCGTCCAGGCACATTTGATAGCGTTGTATTAACCCGAGACTATCCAGTGATGTTAGGTTTAACCATCGCCTTACTGATATTCTCTATTGCTTGGCGTAAAGGCACAACTGGCGTTTTAGCGCGCGTTGAAGGTGGTTTATTATTAGCCGCTTATATCGGTTATATGTTTTGGTTATACACTGGCCTAATTGACACGGTTGTTTAGTGTTAATTTAATTACAACAAAAAAATAAAAATTTAAAGGTGCTAAAGATATACTTTAGCGCCTTTTTTCTTTTAAAAAGTAAAACCCATAAATTGCAATAAAATTGTCTATGATTAATAAAACACTTGGCGGCTTCAATATTGAAGTGCATAAGGACTAAGCAGCACCAAGCAGCAAAAAGTACCCGCCCTCCTATTAAGACAATAGGTCCAAGTGTTCTGGCGGCGAGGCGTATAAATAAATAAGAGTGATCCTTCCTAGATAGCAACGAGTATTATTTACAGGGTCTAGCCGTATAAAACTTGCTAAGCCCATTTTGAATTCCTCAATCAATAATTGTGGTGTATAGCTAATAATTACTCCCTCTAATTGTTGTGCACTTTTATTATTCATACCATTCCACTTAATTAAATGGTTAAAAATTACGAAGGAAAAATCAATGAGGGCAAGGCGTTTGATTGAGTAATAGCTAGCTATTGGAATTGAGAACTACGGATTGAAAACAACAAAGTGTTCGTTAATTTTAATCAGCAATATTGATCAGGTTTTTATGCAGAATTGTATCATTTAGATAGCAGGTATAAAAAAGCCCAGCGTGTTAACACTAGGCTATTTATTCCAAAATAAAAATTAATTTTTATTTTGCGTTTAATACTTCTTCTGAAAAAGCTTCATTTGTTGCCTTCACTTCAGATGCAACATTTACTGGTGCTGTATTTTTTCTATGTGTTAAATAAAGTGGGATGGTTGCAAATACTACTCCACCTACAATGTTACCCAAAATGGTAGGGATCAAGTTAAAGTTTAACCATGTTGCAATACCAAAATCAGCACCTAAAATCATACCGAGAGGGAAAAGGAACATGTTTACCACTGTATGTTCAAATACTAACGCGAAGAAGATAAAGATAGGTAACCACATAGCGGCCACTTTACCTGCAACAGAGCGTGATGTCATACCACCAATAACACCTAAACAGACCATCAGGTTACAAAAAATAGCGCGTACAAAACAAGTTATCCAGCCATCCATGCCTAGGTTTTCAAAACCAACGGTACGTGCTGTTGAGACTGCGATAAATTTCTGTGCCACAGCATTAGGGTCAATTGAAAAATTCATAGTTAATGAAATCGCAATCAAGTAAGCCACGATTAATGAACCAATTAAATTACCTAATCCAATCAGTCCCCAACAACGAAAAATACTCGCCCATGAAACACCTGGACGGTTATCAAATTTAGCCAACGGCGCTAAACCAAAAGCACCTGTTACTAAGTCAAAACCCATCAGGCTTAAAATACAAAAGCCAACTGGAAAGACAAGTGCACCAACAAGGCCAACGCCTGTTTGTACAATAGCTGTGATAGCAACAACAACGGCAAGTGACAAAATAATGCCTGCCATGGTGCCACGTAAAAGCAGATCGCCAGTACTCGTTTTTGTTTTAGCTTCGCCAGCATCGATCATGGTTTTTACGAAGTCAGTAGGTTTAATGTAAGACATAATATTGTCCCTATTGGTTAAAGTTTAAAGTTAAAATTGAATAGTAAAAGGCTTCCTACTTACCTCATGAATCACGATCATCACGTCCATAAGTAAGAAGCATTTGAGCTATTTAATCTTTACAGTTGAGCTTTTTATAACTGAACCTCGATGTTGCCTTCTTTGACTCGTGTTTTATAAGTCGCCACTGATACTTGATCACTTTCTAAACATGAACCATCGATTAAGTTAAAACGTTGTTTTTTAAGTGGCGAAGCAACCCACAACTGCTCTTTGTGTTCGCAAATAATGCCGCGAGACAATACATTTGAACGAGAAAATGGGTCCATATTATCAATGGCAAAGACCTGTTCTTTTTCGCTTGGACGAAATATGGCAATTTGCTTACCTTCAATTAGTGCACAAACACCGGTTCCTATATAGATGTTGTTAAACGCACAAACTGGGATCCATTTACTCATTACACTTCCTCCAAATTGATTTTGTATGTTGGGGCTTTTTCTTCAATGAATGCAGGACGTTTTTGATCGCGTATCGGCGTAAATACAACATTTTCATCGTGTAAATCGCTGTTAATAAAATGCGCAAAACGTTTTAATTGATTATCATCAGAGAGTGTTTCTGTCCACTCACACTTATAGCGACCAATTGCTGCAGCCATATCCATTTCAAGTTGATCATTAATACCTAGTTTATTGTCGATAATCACTTTTTTCAGATAATCTATACCGCCATCTAGGTTCTCTAACCAAACTGAAGTACGTGTCGCTTTATCTGCAGTACGCACATAGAACATGACAAAACGGTCTAGGTATTTAAGCATTGTTTCTTTATCAAGATCAGTGGCGAATAGATCTCCGTGGCGCGGCTTCATACCACCATTACCACACACGTACATGTTCCAACCACTATCGGTTGCGATAAAACCAACATCTTTACCCTGTGCTTCTGAACACTCTCGCGTACAACCTGAAACACCAAATTTCATTTTATGTGGCGTACGTAACCCTTTATAACGGTTTTCCAGTTCAACACCGAGGCCAATACTGTCCTGCACACCAAAACGACACCAAGTATTACCTACACAGCTTTTCACCATACGCAGTGCTTTGGCATAGGCTTGACCCGTTTCAAAACCAGCTGCGATTAATTGCGACCAAATATCAGGTAAATCACCTTTATGCGCACCGAATAAAGCGATACGTTGTGCGCCTGTTACTTTAGTATAAAGCTCATACTGATCCGCCACACTTGCCAAAGCAGACAAAGCTTTAGGCGTCACTTCACCGCCGGGCATACGTGGGATAACCGAGTACGTACCATCTTTTTGCATATTACCGAGGAAAATATCATGGGTATCATGCAGACCATTATTATCGCTAGAAAGAATGTACTCACTCCAACAAGACGCAAGAATAGATCCTACCGTTGGTTTACAGACTTCACAGCCGTAACCGCTACCGTATTTTGCTAATAACTCAGAGAAGGTTTTAATGCCTTCAACGCGTATCAGATGGAATAACTCTTGACGAGAATAAGCAAAATGCTCACAAATATAATCATTAACTTCCACACCGAGTTTCGACAATTCAGAGTTTAATAGTTGAGTTACTAAAGGAATACAGCCACCACAACCTGTACCTGCACTGGTTTCCATTTTTATTGCATCAAGCGTGTGGTGACCCGCTGCAACTGCATCAGCAATATCACTTTTCTTAACATCAAAACATGAACAAATTTGTGCTGTATCAGGTAATGAATCAACACCCAATGATACTTTTTCACCACCAGCATGAGCAGGTAGGATCAACGTGTCTGGGTGCTTCGGTAGCTCAATCCCATTAAGTTTGTATTGCAGTAAATCGCTATAACTTTCTGTATCACCAACCAGTACTGCACCTAATAATGATTTACCATCTTCAGAAACAATAATACGTTTATAAACTGATGCGTTTTCATCAACGTAAACATAGCTTTTACAGTTCGGAGTACGTCCATTTGCGTCACCAATACTACCTACATCTACACCTAGTAATTTTAGTTTAGCGCTCATATCAGCGCCTTCGAATTCATTTTCGCGGCCAAGGATATTATCAACAGCCACTTTTGCCATGTTGTAACCTGGCGCTACTAAGCCAAAGAACTTGTCATTCCAAGAAGCACATTCACCAATAGCATAAACATCCGGATCAGAAGTCATACACTGGTTATTGATAGCTATCCCGCCGCGCGGTCCAATTTCAAAACCACATTGTCTAGAAAGCCTATCCTGTGGACGAATACCCGTTGAGAAAACTATAAAATCAACTTCTAATGAAGTGCCATCGGCAAATTTTAGCGTGTTACGCGCCGTTTCACCCGATGCTATAATCTCCTGCGTATTTTTGCCCGTATGAACATTAACGCCAATACTTTCAATTTTTTGGCGTAACATCTGTCCGCCTTGTTGATCGAGTTGCTCAGCCATCAATACAGGTGCAAATTCGATAACATGCGTTTCTACGCCAAGTGCTTTTAATGCACCTGCAGCTTCTAAACCTAATAAACCACCACCGACAACAACACCGCTTTTACTGCGTTTTGCAGTTGCTTCAATTGCATTTAGATCTTCAATGGTACGATAAACAAAACAATCTTGGCTTTCATTACCTTTAATCGTAGGTACCCAAGGGTAAGAGCCCGTTGCCATTACTAATTTATCGTAAGCAACTTCACGCCCAGTTTGAGAAAGAACTATTTTTTTCTGACGATCAATGGTTAAAGCTCGTTCACCAATTAAAACTTCAATATTATGTTTTTCGTAGAAACCTTCTTTCACTAAAGAAAGTTCTTCGGCTGTATGATGAGAAAAGTAAGAAGATAAATGCACGCGATCATAGGCAACGCGTGGTTCTTCACAAAAAGCTGTAATGGAAAATTTTTCAAGATCAGCCTTTTCAACAAAATCTTCAATAAAACGGTGGCCAACCATCCCGTTACCAATAATTACTAATTTTTGTTTACTCATAATTTCCTCATTCACCAGCTAAAACTAAATTCCAGTGAAAGATAACCTAACTTCATAAATGGAACTTGATAGATATCAAGAGAAGTTGCATAAGTGTTAAAAATGAAAATTTAAAAGTAGTTTTTTTAAAAAAATCAACAAAAACCATTATTATTTTAAGGTTATTGTGGCTTTTGTCGTATTTTTATAGTGAATGAGGAGGGAATTAAACAATTAGCCATGATCATGCCATGGCTAAGGTTATTAATAATAGGAAGCTAGCAGATGACTTTATAGATATCTGGAAAGATAAATTGATAGTTTAACTGTGCTTTAACTTTTTCATTACATACAATTTTACTAACCGCGTTATCAGAAAACTGACAATTTGGTTCAGGGTAACCCAATGACTTTGCCATTGTAGAATAATAGTCACTTTTGCTAGGATGGTTATCTGCACAACCATTAAAAGTCTCACCCCAAGCACCTTGCTTTATTACCGTTTTCATCAGTTTAATACAATCTAGCTGATGAATAAGGTTGACCTTAGCATGTCCATCTTTAATGCTTTTACCGTTTGCAAAAAAACGTCCCGGATGACGCTTGGGGCCAATTAACCCGGCAAAACGAATCACCGTACAATCAAAAGCAGGGTTATCTGTAAACAGTTTTTCAATAAGCCGTAAGTTTGTTTCATGCGTTAACGTATCACTCTCTTTACACCACCCCTGATCATTTGCATACACGGAAGTTGAGCTAACAAACAACACATGTTTGATAGGGCTTTTTTCTATTTCAGCAACGAGAGTCTGATAAGCAGTGAATTGTTTACTGGTGATATTGATAATCAGTGTTTCAGCTTGTAAAAAAGGTAAAACATCCGTTAGTTCATTCTCAATATCAACAACATATGACTTTAAGTTTTGCTCTCTTAATTGTTTGGCTTTAGCCTGTGACCGAGTGGATACGCGAATGTTTTTTCCATCTTGCTGTAAGCTTTTTGCGAGCGGTAAACCTAACCAACCGCTACCTAATATACTAATAATGCTATTTTCATTACTCACTTTTATTTCCTTATTAATACACTTACCTGATTCTATAGGGCATAAAATATTAACGTAATACTGAAGCTTGTAACTGCTCACGACGTTGTTTAGTGCTAATAATAATCGTCTCTTTACGCGGACTGGATGCTTGCGACCACTCTTTAATTTCATCCAGACTACGGAAACATCCCATACAAATATCTTGATCATTTAAACAGCAATTACTAATACATGGAGAAGGAGGAATCTGCATCTTTTTTCCTTAGTTGATCATACGTTGCTTTATCATTTCTTTTCTGTCGCTTACGGATCGGTTACAATTTTGCCTTATTAATTTAATAACAAAGAGAAGTAAATGAAAATAATTCGCTGGCTATTAGGCCGTTTAATTTTAACGTTGAATTTCATTTTTGCACCCAAAAAACGTCAACGTACAGAAGATCAACAACAAAAAGTTGACCAAGAAACACAAAGCTTACAATTATATCAGTTTCAAGCTTGTCCTTTTTGCGTCAAAGTACGTCGAGCAATGCGCCGTAATGCACTCAATATTCAACTCGTTGATGCAAAACAAGCTGATAACCAACAACAATTAGCAGAACAAGGCGGAAAAGTTAAGGTGCCTTGTTTACGTATTGAAGAAGGTAACAAAGTCACTTGGATGTATGAATCTTCAGATATTATCCAGTATTTAGAGAATAGATTCGCCTAATAAAAAACCTCTCTTAAACTGTTGAGAGAGGTTTATATCATCAAGACTAATGATGATGGCCGTGATCATGATGATGGCGATGCGCTAATAAACTTTTAGGTAATAACTCCGCAATAAAAGCACGTGCACCTCGACGTAATAATGAAGCAAAATATAACACCAAGATAATGGCTAAACTCACGATATTCCACCAAGCAAAGTCAGAGTCTAATTCTCCTAACCATGGCAATGGAAAAGCATTAATATATTGATTTAATGATAACCCTATCAAGAAGGCTCCGACTAACATCACCATCGCAAAAGCAAAGGCTGCAAAGTATCCCTGTTGAAATCTTAATTGCTTTAATAAATCTAGGCTAATACTTGGCCCAATTAACAAACAAGCCACGGCAGCACCTGGGGATAAACCAGCCATTAGCATCACTGCAATAATGGGTGTCATACCTGTTGCACACAATGCAAAAGGGAAAGCAATCAAAACCATCACTAGTACTTGTAACCATAAAGCTTGCTCAAAGAATGCCCACGCAGGCGTCGCAGACAAGGTGGCAGCAAGCGCCCAACCAAATATAACCCACGGCGCTGTATGATCTAATTGGTGCTGGTAACCCTGTTTAATCGCGGTAATAAAGCGAGAAGTAGGTTTGCCACCCTGGCAACTTTGTGCAACCACGGCTGAAATTGGATTTTTGAAGTGTCGCCCTAGTAACCATGCAATTAACGTTGCAAATACCACCGCAAAAACAATGCGTAAAAGAACCAGCTGCTCGCCTAACAGAGGAATAGAAATTAAAATAGCATCAAACCCAATAATTGGTGTTGCAATTAAGAAGGCAGTAGCGAAGGTTTGGTTTGCACCTAACCCCAACAGTTGTTGATGCATTTTACTCGCAGCAGGAGAACAAACAGGAAGTGGCAAGCCATATACAACACCTTTGATGGCATCTCTAAAGTACGCTTTATTATCTTGTGTTGGTAATACGTTTAAGGTTGGCTTAAAGTAATGCATTAACCCGCTTAGAAGATAAGCCAATAGCAACATTGGAGCACTATATAAAGCTAATTTAGTAAAGTTAACTAAAGTCAGTGCGGTATTGTGCTGTTGATGTAGCGTTTCACTCTCTTCATCATGTTCTTCGTGTGCAACCGTCGAGTACTCGTGGTTATGATCTTCGTGTTCAACGGCTAAATGCTGATCACTCGTATGTTGATCTGTTAAATGATCGTGCTCGACAGCTAAGTGCTCATGTTCTTCATGTTCATCGGCTGAATGCTCATGGTTATGATCTTCATGCTCGACAGCTAAGTGCTCATGTTCTTCATGTTCTTCATGTTCATCGGTTGAATGCTCATGGTTATGATCTTCATGCTCATCAGCCGAGTGTTGCTCTTGATGTGTATCGTGCTCAACACCTGAATGGTTGTGATCGGCAGGTAATTCGGTTATTGATGTTGCTTCAATACCGTGGTCATGATTATGCTGAATATAACCTAACCAATGGGGTAAGAGAACAAACCCCAGTACAACTAACCCAAGAAAACTACCAATACCAGCAGCATACTTATGTTCTTTTACTTCACCAGTTTGATGTTTTTTATGGTGCTGCAAATAAGGGCGATGCAGTACAACGTGCATGATAGAGCCCATTACGAAAGCTTGGAACCATGCTAAATATTGACCATCCAGTTGTGCCATTGATAGTTCAGCATAAGAAGCACCAAGTAAAGTCGCAACAGCCATGCTAATTAACACCACAAAAGGTAATACGACGCCATATTGAGGACGTAATAACCACCAGATAGTTAACCCCACAGGGAAGCGATGTAATAAGACCCCTAATGCTAATAACCAACCAGTGTGGTTAGCTTGATCTGCTAATAAAACAGTACCATCGATACTGGCATGCAAGACCAAGCCTAATACACCAAGAAACAAGGTAGTGTTATGCGCTTTATCTGCAGCTTTGTGAAAATATTTCTCTATTAATGAAGGGGTTAATAAACCAAAACTAGTGAGCACTAAAACTAATAATCCCCCTTCAAAGAGCAGCTCAGGCAAAATGTGGAAGAGTACTAACCCTGAAATACTCACAAAAATGAAAGCATCTAATAGATCTAACCATCCAGGTTGACGTTGTAATAAACGATAAGTGACAGGACCTAAAAATAAGGCCAAAATGCTTAGAGTGAGTAACATAGAAAAACCAGCTAGCAAAAAATGTTATAATATAACAGCCAGAAACAACTCGCTATAAAAATAGCATAATAAAAATAATTTTATTCTTTTGCTAATCTAAGTTCGATTGATTCAATATACTCTCGCTGCTCCGCTAGATTAAAAGCATTAGGTCTTAATACTTGAATTTTTTTGATTACTTTATGCAGCACCTCTCCCCGCTCTAATAATATTTGAGCTGCGATCATGCCAGTCCGTCCTGATCCGCCTTTGCAATGGATCGCAACACTCTTTTCGTTTTCTAATAGGCGATGGATAGCTGGACCAGCAGTTTCCCACAAGCAACTAAAATCTTTATCTGGGATTTGCTCATCACAGATCGGTAAATGAAACCATGACATACCTAAAGATTTAGTTGCGATGCAAATATCATTTAATAACAGTGCTTGTAACTCTTTTTCAGTCATCAATGTGATCACTGCATTGGCACCAAACTCCTTTAAAGCCTGTAAAGCCAATTTCAAGGGAAGCTCTTTAGCACCAGGGCATGGAGTTAATAACAACTTAGCATTGCTGTGTTCAACACTGAGAGGAAAGATGGGATGTAAACTCATTAAACTACCTACTAATATCCATCATAGTAATTAAGCTTATTAAAATAATTACTGTAAAAAGCAAAAATAAAAAAAGTAAGCCAAAACTTACTTTTAAAATATACTCGCTAATAATGACAAATTTATGATCTATCAACCATCAATAAGTATTAAATTTGTAGAGGTTGGCTTAGCAGCAAAGGTTAACCCTTCTCTATAACAAAGGTTAGCTTGCTCCTGCTTGCCTTCTTGTTCTAAAAGCGAAGCGAGTAATTTATAATCCGCAATATTTGGAAGCGATTTAAGACTTTCAGTCAAATGCTCAATAGCAGCTTCATTATGGCCTTCTTTTAGTTTTAAGTGCGCTAAAGCCTGATGGAGATAATCGACATGCGCTGATTTCTTTAACTGCTTCTCAAGAAACATAATAATAGGATAATAATCGGTTACTTGTATTTTTTGTAAATAAGGTAATAACGGCAATGAGAATTGACGATGCAATTTATCTAACAAAAACTCTTGTGCAACTTTTCCGCGATCATGTTCAACTAATGCGGCTAGCATCGCTTCTTGATAACTCAATTCTTTACGCATCCAACGAGCAACATCTTTATGCCAATAGTCATTAAGTAGCTGCCCACTCTCCTGTGCTAGTTGCTTAAATAATTGTTGATGCGCATGAAGCTCTAACTCGGCAAACTGTTGATCATTTAAGCCTGTTAATTTTCGTTGAGCATTAATT
Organism: Psychromonas sp. SR45-3; assembly: GCF_014163575.1. Taxonomy (NCBI): domain Bacteria; kingdom Pseudomonadati; phylum Pseudomonadota; class Gammaproteobacteria; order Alteromonadales; family Psychromonadaceae; genus Psychromonas; species Psychromonas sp. SR45-3. The sequence continues at coordinate 4,215 of NZ_JACJDP010000017.1, read as the reverse complement.
AATGTAATCAACTCTTGCCATTGATTAAGCGCTGGATATAGTGTCATATAGTGCTGTAACACTTGTTTATTCTTAGGGAAGTTTTGATTTAACTCGTTTAATGTTGCAGATGCATTTTCATATTGTTTTGCATCAAGCTGTAACTCTGCCCAAACAAGTCCAACAGCTAATTTACAACCTGGGTGTGTATTAGCTAATTGTAAGTAATCATCACGTTGATTAAAGTCACCATTTTTGTGAGATGCACGAGCAGCTGCAATATAAGTCAATGCAGGAGCTTCACTTCGAGAGGCGGATTTAGATAATAACTTTTGAGCCTGTTTAGTATTTCCTTCTAACAAAGCAAGCATGCCTAATAAACTATTTTTTTGTGCTTTACGTGTTTTACGTTGCCCAAACCACCCTCGAGTAACACTGCTCATAGAAAGTAGTTTACGTAATATCCACTCCACAAAAAGCAGTAAAAAGTAAAAAATAACCGCAATAAGTGCCGCATTGATTATTGTTGTTTCATAGGTTGTATAGCTATCAAATGAAATTAAAATATAACCTTTATAAGCACTTATTTCAGGCGCAAAGATTAATGCGGCTAATAAGATAAGAACAATAATTAAAACTCGAATCATAATAATTACTCCGCACTTTCAATAGTAAATGACTTGCTAATGCGTTGTTTAAGAATACGAGAAAGCAACGGCGCACTTTTGAATTGATCTGGGTAAGTAATAGCAACTTTTTGCTTACTAAGTCTTTTAATTGAAGTGTGGAATTGTTCAGTTCCTTTATCTTCCATATCGTAATAAAGCTCGATTAGCTTCATTGCATTTGTCATGGACATATCGTAAATATCTTGCTGCTCTCTATAAACTGCGAATTCAGCTTTTGCGAGGTGATTTCTTAAATTTTCTTTTAAGTACCAAGCTTGCTCAGGCGCTAATAAAGCTTCAACAGGTTTGTCTCGATGAGAGATAACGATAAAACTAGCAACAAAATCATCCCAAGACTGGTTAATGTTTTGCTCCCAATCAGCGACATCTGAAGAGACTGCACCATCGGTTTCTTTATTTACTTCAGGCATATCCAAACCAACCATCACAAGTTGGTCAATACGTCGTTCTAAACTTGATAAAGCCAATACTACGCTATCAGGATCGCGTTGTGGTAAAGCTTCCAACATATTAATATCTTCAAGTACGGCGCGTCGTAATGGATTTAGACTTGGATCTCCCATTTCAACAATACGTTGATCAGCTGCATTTAACAGAGAAGTAGCAGTGGTCACATCATGTTCGAGCCATAATTTCCGTCCTGATAAATTGATCAAGTATTCCACTTCAGACAAGATCCAATCACTTGGATGACGAATATTTGTTTCCGCCATATTACGTTGTAACGCTTGCATGTCCGAACTAAATAATTTGCTTTTATTCTGTGCATCTAGCAACTGAATATTTAATTGTTCAACTTGTGTTTTAAAGCTATTATTTAATGATTTGCTTTGTTGAAATTGTTTGTCTTGCTGTTCCACTTGCTCTGCTAGTTGACTAGCTAACACTTCAATTTTTTCTTTGTATACATTGTTATTCACCGAGTTATTCTTATAAAGATACCAACCAAATACAATGATAAATAAAGACAGTAAAATAGAAATAACAACGAGGATCGCAACAAGTCGAGAGGACTTTTTGGGTTTATCAATGACAACTTCAGGCTCAACAGTCGCCGATATATTTTGAGTTTCAGTATTAGTATCAGTCATAACTTTCCTATTTAAAAACTAACGGGCTATACAGTTGCCATCATCTGCTTTGAAAAATTCTACTAGTTGCTCGGTACGTAGACTTGGTAAAAGAACAACATCTTTCGCACCTAACAAGGTAGCTTCTTCAGCGACTCGTTGGCTTGGAACATAAAAAACCAAACCCAATAACCAATCTTTATGATTCATTGGTACCAAAGCAAATAATTGATTTAAAATCTCTACACTACTGATAATAACACCATTTATAGAGGCTTGTTGCCAATTATTAGCTAATTCGTGACCATCCAATACAATCTTGACACGTTTATATGTTTGTAAGAAATCTACTTTTGCACCACGTTCAATGAGTATATTTTCTAATAACTCCCTTCCACCTTCACCACGCAAGATTAAAATATGCTTATTTTTAATTGATTGTAGTGCTGCCAGTTCTAATAAACCTTCACTATCAAATCTTGTTAAAGGACATATCACATCTTGTTTAGTCACTTTGCTCAATTGTATCTGTGTCGATTTACCAACAGCTAAATAAGTTGCTTTTGGCCAGTCACTATGAATTTGTTGTTGTGCATATTTAACAGCATTACCACTGACCACAATCACCAAGTCATAATAACCGCTTAAAAATATATCGAGAGCCTGACGCTCTTTTAATAGTGTTGTCATTAACAGAGGTTGAGCAATCGCAAAGCAATCAACATGACTTAAACGTTCAACCAACTCCTGTGCATGAGGTGCAAAACGAGTCACTAAAAGTCGTGGAGCAGGTTTCACTTATAAACTTCACTTAGAATTTCTTTTGCGCCAGCATCTAACAATTGCTGTGCTAATTGCTCACCTAACAGATGTGCATCATCAATATGCCCAATTAATTCTTTTCTAATGATATTCTTACCGTCAACACTGCCAACTAAACCACGTAAAAACACTTGGTCTTCTCCTTTTAACAAAGCAAAACTACCAATAGGAACTTGGCAGCCACCTTCAAGTGCTAAGTTCATTGCTCGTTCAGCAGTGACACGAATTCGAGTATCACGATGTTCTAATGGCGCAAGCAAAGCAATTGTCTCTGCATCATCTAGTCGACATTCGATACCAACTGCTCCTTGGCCAACAGCCGGTAAGCTAACTTCCGGTTCTATATAACTAGCAATACGCGACGCCATCTCTAAACGAATTAAACCAGCAGCAGCAAGAATAATCGCATCATATTCACCGCCATCTAGCTTACGCAAACGCGTGTTGACATTACCTCGTAAGTCTTTAATTTTTATATCAGGTCTTAATTCACTAATTTGACATTGGCGTCTTAGACTACAAGTACCAACGATAGCGCCTTTGGGTAAATCAGATAATTGTTTGTAGTTATTAGAAACAAAAGCATCACGAGGATCTTCACGCTCACAAATAGTGGTTAACCCCAAACCTTTTGGAAAATCTACAGGAACATCTTTCATCGAATGCACAGCAATATCAGCACGCTTCTCAAGCATAGCGACTTCCAATTCTTTAACAAATAAACCTTTTCCACCGACTTTAGCTAATGGCGTATCTAAAATAATATCGCCCTTTGTTTTCATTGGTAATAATTCAACAGTTAAATCTTGATGATGCTTCAATAATTCGGCTTTAACAAAATTAGCCTGCCACATTGCTAATGGACTATGACGAGTTGCAATACGGATAATTTTTTTAGACATGATAATTTCTCTAACAAAGGGAGTTTTTATGCTATCAAAAACAAAACAATGATCCAGAGAAATATTTGATAATACGCCAAAGTTCGAGTTAAAGCATAAATTCTCTAACCTTGTTCAGTTAATTAATGCAATTGATACCCGAATTTAGCCAATGGTCAATATTCTTGGGGGGTAAGACTTATAGGTATTTGATGGCGATTTTCTGAGCAAGTATGCAGATTGATAAAATTCGAATCATTGGAATAGCGGTGATTAAGCTGTTGACGATGGAAAGTCGTCGCGAAACGTTTGAAAACTTAAAAGGATTGACCACCAAAAGCCCTAATCGAAAAAAACCCTGTAGACAGAGTCTACAGGGATTGTTCTGAATACTATGCAAGCTTGGCGATGGGTCGAGATTGCTCATGACCCATCGCTGTCGCGATATCACCAGGGCACACAGAACTTAGCCCGCTCATAAGACGATGCTGACCGCATCATTCCCCCCTATCTATCGCACTAAAGGATGGCCACTGCGCGGCGCTTTATTTATCCCCTGCTCAAGCAGGACATCACCACCAAAAGCCCTAATCGAAAAAAACCCTGTAGACAGAGTCTACAGGGATTGTTCTGAATACTATGCCAGCTTGCGATGGAACGGTCGTCGCAGAGCTCCTCCGCTCGTCAACCTTGCCTGTCGGCAAACTCGCCCTACTTTCTGCCTAGCTCATAAATCAACACAATTAAAAAAGCCCCACCGGAACTAACCAGTGG
>NZ_JACJDP010000016.1:0-87282 GCF_014163575.1 Psychromonas sp. SR45-3 | reverse complement strand
TTCTATTATTAGCGATTAGCGATTGCATTGCTTAGCTGTTATTTGCCGTGCCTGTCGTATTTGATTTAATACTGGATTTAGTAGCGGCTTTAGTACTTTTATGAGGCTGTTTGTTATGCGAGTTATTAGTAGATGCAGCACCTTGCTTAGTCCGTTGCTTAGCTCCTTGTTTAACATTAACTTGTTCAGCATCTGCTTGCTCATTTAATACCTGGCCTAACTCTTTTCCTCCTTTAATTGCAAAATCTAGGGTACGAACAGGGAATGGGATCAAGATATCAGCTTCCGATAGTGTGTTTTTAATAAGAGAAATAGCTTGGTGTCTTGCTGCCATGAAGCCTGTCTGGCCAGGGTAATCAATCCAAAACCATACTAATAAATTAATGGCGCTGTCTCCAAAACTTTCAGCGTATACATTGGTTTCCTGTTTTTTGATTACAAAGTCGCATTGATTTAATGCGTTGACTAACAGCTTGGCAGCTTGATCCGGATCGTCAGCATAAGAAATTGAAACGGGGACTTCAATACGTCTTTCACCAATCACTGTGTAATTGGTTAATATATTCCTGAACAATGTTTTGTTAGGAATAATTTCTAGTTGACCAAAAAATGTTTCAACTAAGGTATTGCGTAAATTAATCGTTTTAACAGTACCAAATACGCCATCAGCTTCGACTATATCACCGATTTTAAATGGTTTTCTAATCCCCATTACAATGCCGGCAATTAAATTTTCAGTCATATCTTGGAAGGCAAAACCAATCGCCAAACCAATTATCCCTGCACCCGCTAATAACGAGGTCACTGTGCCTTTTAAACCAACAAAGTCTAAGCAGATGAAAATACCCATTAATATTAAACATGTCTTAAGAATCGCTGTAATTAAGTCTGCTATTTGGTGGGAGTCAAATGCACGCCTTAATACTTTACGCATTACATTACCGGCGATACGCGCGAATAAAGAAAATAAAATAATAAAGATAATCGCCACGATTAAATTGGGTATATGCTGAATGCCTGTCTCTATCCAAGTATTTAGCTTTTCTTCTATCAGCTTCCAATATTGATCAATATTTAATAAGTCCATGTCGTACTCCTAGAAAATCACATATAAAAATCCAATTGCAAATTCTAGGCCTGAACCTAACTGTCTGATATTATTTTGTTTATTTGTGTTTTATAAGGTCTTAAAAAGACGGAGTGGTAAATTTTACAAAAATAATTGTCAGTTATTCCTAGCTCCGTAGCATTTTTGCTGAGGAAATATAAATTTAAGTTGAATAGCTGTTGGAACAGATAATGAACCATGAACCATGAAAGTGGATGGAAGGAAGATTAAAATAAAAGGGCTAAGTGGAGCTGCTTATTGTCAGCAGAGTCCACTAAGCGCGGTTATTTTTATTGTTTTAAAAAAACTGTTAATGCACTGGGGTTAATACAAATACTAAGCGTATCACTTTCAAATAACTCACCATCAATGACGTATTTAATGCTTTCTTTACTGTTGATTTTTATTTTTTTAACCCGTTTAGCTTGAATATTTTGTTCGCTATCTACTGGCCTCGGTTGTTCATTATTAAAGCTCAATCCTGCTGAAATTAATTCCCCTAATCCCACTAATTTACTGCCTACCTGTTGTGTTGAATTAATCCAAGTAACATCAAGGTAACCGTCTTGTATATTAGGTGCTCCATTACCTTGTGCTAATAAACTTGTGACGGGGGCGGCGTTAGCAACTACAAAACTAGTGGTTTTTATAGGGGTAAAATCCTGCTCATCAAAAGCGATCTCGAGCTGATAGTTTTTACCCTCTGAATACGCTTTCCAAAAACCATTTAAATAAGCAAATTGCCCGTTATCATCTTTAACTTCTCTGTCTGCAAAATTGATCATGTCATATTCTAGGCCAATTCCTGCTAATAACAGCACCGTTTTATCATTACATTTTGCGGTATCAATTTTAACTGTTTGTTTGTTACATATGTGTGATAGCGCTAGCTCAACGGGGGTTATTTTAGACAGGTGGCCGTATAAATGGTGGGCTAATGCATTTGCGGTACCCATAGGTAAAAAACCAAATATAATATTCGTGTTCACTACCTCTTCAGCAACTTCCCTTAAGGTACCATCTCCACCTGCGGCAATCACTGTCGAAGTCTTGGCCGCTAGCGCTTGTTCGGTATAGTGCTTAGCGGATAGTGTTGGGGTCGTTTCTTTTACTGTTAATGTGAAGTGTTTATTAAGTTGATTGATAACATCGACTTTATATTGCTCCCACTTCCCGCCCCCTGCAGCCGGATTTACAATTAACCAAGCCGTTGGGTAAGTATTAAGGCTTTTCTGTTCTCGATATTGCACTAAGCGTCTTAACTGTTTTTTATTTAAACCTGCTTGAGTACGCACACTTGATATATTATCTAATACTTCTCGAACGGTTAAGTCCGGGTTTTTTGCTAATAAATAAGCTGCGGCAACAAATACCGAACGGCCTCTGCCTAAAGCGCAGTGAACCACCACGTTGTTACCATCATTAATATGGTTGTCGATCCAAGTGATTGCTTGCTGTAAAGAATCGAGATCTGGTGTTTGATGGTCTAATGTTGGGATGTTCAAATAATCTAGATCTAGCGCAGTACTTCCCCAGTCTAAGGCACTAAATTCAGCAGTCATATCTACAATTGCATGAATATCACTGATATTACCGGATATAAAGTCTTGTGTATTTAAACGCGTTGCGACGAATAAACCTTTGTCTATTTCATGTATTTTAGGGGTCTTATCTCGCTTCCTAGCAATGCCATTATAAATATAAACACCTGCGATAAATGGCCATAATAAAACATTGATATAGAGGGGAATGCGTCCATCGCTATTCTTTCTAAATATACTGGGCATTTTAATCAGGTAAGCAATTGAAATAACGGCGAGAGAGGCACTGATCCAATATAAAATAAAAGACAGTAAAAAAGCGCTGTAATAACCCAATAAAGCAAAAATGAAGGTTAACGCGATGTAATAAAAATAAATAGGCATTAATAATCCCCTTAAGAAAAATGATGACATAGATTCAACAGTACTGATTTAACGTCGTAGTAATTTGAGGTTGAGGTTATTGGTGGTCATTTTACTACCGCTATATACTCACTTGTACCTGTTGTTTTCTGTTAGCTCTATGTTTTACATTGGTTATTTGCAAGGCATGAGCCAAAACTTAACCTTATGATAAATAACTACTTATTCTCTATCTTTTATTTTTAACTATCTGTTTTTTTGTAAAGTTTACACACTTTGTTGTTAATACTTCGCGTTAAAATAATAAGGTTATAGCTAATCGTTACTTTTTAATAGTTGAGTGAATTCATTTAAAGAACATTGGTAAAAGTCTTTTATCAATGCTTCAGTTTCAATTGCATTTTTATCAACAAACAGGCTAAAAGTATCTCTTTTAAAAAAAGGACCTAAAAAGCGTCGACGCTGAGAAACTTTAGCTGAAATCATCCATTTGCCTGTTTCTAAGCTAGAGATGTGCAAAGAAGCCTCGTCTGCCTCAGGAATTTGAAAGATTAATATTTTCATTGACGATGTTTGCTGTTGATTTTGCCAATGAAAATGTCTAAAAAAAGTTAATGCTTCATCTAAAGTGGGTTGAAGGGGAACATCTTGTTCCATTTCTTGGTCGTAATAACCGCAAAAAATCCCTTTCATTTATTATTCTCCTTGATAAAAACGTAATGGTATTGACTGTTTGAATAACCATGATTAATTTAATCAACATCAACTTATACATTTATATAAATATCTACATCAATATAAAAGTGAATATAAACAATATTGTAACGGTTTTATCTCGTTTAAAAAGGGGAGGTTTGTTAGTGATGTCATCAATAGTTACATTTTTTTAGGCTGATAACTGATTAAGTGTGATGATAAATTCACAGTACTTGTTAAATAATATTGGCACAGATGGTCTCAGAAAAAAGTCGGTATTTACTTTAGCGGCTTAGCAAGGCTCATAACCGATAGATAAGCTTTTATATCTGTTGTCGTTTTTTAGCTGGGCAATAAAAGGTAATCAAAGAGTTGATTACCTTATTTTGTTGATTTACTTATTAAAACGCACTTAATACTTTATACATTTTAAACTAGTGCACTATTCATCTAGTGTACTAAAGAAGTACTGACGGGTTGTTTTGCTGCTTTGGCTGCTTTTTTCTCTTTTGCAGTTAATAATGGTTTCTTTTTAACATTTTTTTTACTGTCTTGGCCTTTACTCATGATTTTTTCCTTTTGTAGAAATTGCTTACTTATAATTATTCAACTAAGTGAATAACGGAAATTACACATTGGCTCAATATCTTGGTCTACAGGCTGATTGTATAACGGATTCAGTATGGCCCTATGATGTAACAATAGATAGCAACAGTAACGGTTTTATTGTTATTCCTGAAAGTTATACTGCAGGGCAGGTTGTGGTTAGCGCAATTGCAGGTCAAACAAGTGATAACGATGGTGTTGGTTTTATTGCTCAAAGTTATCAAATGGTCGCCGATATTTCGGTAGATACGCCTAATGTTATTACACCATATACAACTCTAGATGCCTTAGATACAGATAAAACCATGGCTGATATTGCTAATGATTTGGGACTTGATCAAGAACTGATCAGTGGTGATTATGTTGCTTCAGCCGCAGCTGAACAGGCACAGGTACATTTATTAGCCCGTGCATTAGTTACCCAACTTAGCAAACAAAAAGAAGACAACGATACCAGTGAATTAATTAAACAAGCGACAAAAATTAATGATTATATTAAAGTTGATTTAATTAATGAGGGGATGGATTTAGATTTGAATAACATCTTTATTGATAAAGAAGGTGAGATTAAACATCGACGATTAATAACCTCATTATCAGACTTCCTTGAAGAGGGGGAGTTAACGCAATTTAGCCTTAATAGTAGTTACTTTAATGACGAAGGTGTAAGAGCTGTTACTTTTTCTAATGGTGAAGCCGATCTTGAAGGTAATATCGCGACTTATACAATAGCTGGCAACCAATTGACGACTTCATTTGGTTCAGAACAAGAGACGGATCAATTTATTTATGTCAGTAATGACTTGTCTTTATCTGTCCCTTTAGCAGATAAAGATCTCACGGTATTGCACAAATCAGAGATTGATGAGACTAAATTTTGGACTGAAGACGATTTAATTGGTGAGACATTCTATTTTGTTTTTGATGACTCGGCAGACTCTAAAATACCTGACCCTTCAATGGTCACCGTCAGTTTTTCTGAATCAACTTTGACTATGACTGAAGAAGGTCAAGAAATAACACTAGGCTGGTCTTTGCAAGGCGAAGAATTAACATTAAAATTAAGCGCATTAGGTGAAAATGACTTGGTTTATAGCCAGTACATTTCAGATAATAATATGGTACTTGTTAAAAGTGTTGATGGCCAAGGCCCATTAACATTAGTACTTAAAGATGAAAACCTAGCAAGAAACATTATTAGCGAATGGTTATTATTGAATAAATAATAGTATCGATTTATCAAGCTTATCTATAAATAAGCTTATTTATAAGGCTCATTAACTAAACAATCACATCCATCATTAGCGACGCTTAATACTAAAGTCAGTAGCTAATGAGCACGACCGTTTTACCCATTTTAGCCACTTTAGAGTGGCTTTTTTTCATCTTGAATAAATACAACATCTTTTTTATAAGCACTTCTCTCCATCTTCTAACCATTTTTTAGCCGAGAATAATATCAAGTTGATGTAGTACAAAAAACATTGAAAAGCTGATCATCAAACCACTCAATCCAAGTATCACACCCACTTTTAACATTTGTGAGCTTCTAATGTGCCCGCTAGCATAAGCAAGTGCGTTTGGGGGCGTACTGACAGGTAATGACATGCCTAACGAGGCCGCAAAGGTTACTGATAATATAAGGACCATTTGACCGCCATAGGGAAGTAATGAGTGCATCGATGCACCTAATGTCGCGACTAAGGGTAATAGTAGGTTAGCGCTGGCTGTATTAGACATAAAGTTTGCCATCAGTAAACATAACATTGAGGCTCCAACAATGAGCACTAATGGATGAAAATGATGAAATGGAATTGCTTCAATGGTCCTAGCTGCCAGTCCGGTTTTGTCTAATGCTAAACCTAAGGCTATGCCGCCGGAAACAAGCCATAAAACGTCCCAAGAAATATGTTTTAAGTCTTCTTTGCTAATGATATTAAAGATAGAGAAAATAGCGACGGGTAACATCGCAACTACGTAAGAACTCATGCCATGCAAGTCTCCCAGTAACCACAATATGATGGTTAATAAAAAGGTGCCATAAACGAGCCAAGCTTTTGGTGTTTTTAAAAATGTACCTTCGATGTCTAGTTTTATGGCATTAACGGAAGCTGGAAATAGATGGTTTAGTAATAGCCAAGCGAGTAATAACATCACAGCAACAAAAGGTACGCCCATTGCCATCCATTCCGCAAAGCTAATGCTGTTTTCGTTGACTAAATATTTTAGGGCGACGGCATTAGGTGGTGTACCAATTGGAGTTGCAATACCACCAATATTGGCCGCAACGGGGACCGATAATGCAAAGGCAACTTTACCGCTATCTTTATCACCAAACAGTGCAAGTACTGGCGTTAGAATAGATAACATCATAGCGGTGGTTGCTGTATTACTCATAAACATCGAAAACACTGCTGTGATGAGCATGATACCTAACATGACATATTTTGGCTGGTGGCCAAAAGGACGTAACAGTACACGGGCTAAATTAATATCCAGACGATATTTTGTCGAGGCAATAGCTAAGAAAAAGCCTCCTAGAAAAAGCATAATAATCGGTGATGCGAAGGTGGCCATAATGTCACTTTGGCTAAGCAAATGCCCTTGCAATTGCGGTGTGCCATTAGTGGCAAACCATAATCCGTGATCGGAAATAAGCAGCAGCTCTAATACAATAATTAACACGGAAGTGGCATAAATCGGGATCGGCTCCATGACCCAGCACAAAGCAGCCATAACAAAAATAGCCATGACGCGTTGCTCTACTAATGTTAAACCTGCTAGTCCAAAGCTATCTGCGGGTAATAAAATAATAATTAAGGGTAATAAAATAGGCAGAATGTACTTCAAGTTTTTTTTTATCATTTAATATGCCTCCCACAAAGCGATCTAATTTAAGTTGATGTTAGCTGTTGAAGTGATTCTATTTGTATCTCCGCATTATTTTATTATCTGCCATTATTACGAATTCGTTATTATCAAAAAATTAATGCCGTAAAATGAATGCTGTAAAATTTATGATTTAAGTAATCGATACAGAGTCGGGGCATCGAGTTTCTTTATAAAAGGTTCATATTCAATCCCTTTTTCAATGATGAATTGAGTCAATAACTCTTTCACCATTTGGATTAACTCGTCAGAGTCCCAGGCTTTGGCTAAGAAGCCATCAACCTTGGCGCTGTTAATCGCTTTGATAGTATCTGCTTGTGTGGCATGGCCAGTTAGGAGGATTTTTTTAGTGCCAATGAAGCGACTGTCGGTTGCGACTTCTGTTAATAATGCAACGCCTGATTTAATGGGTAAAAAATGCCCCGAAATAATTAAAGCGACATATTCTTGTTGAGCATCGAAGGTTTCTAATAACTGCTCGCATTGCTCTGCAGATTGGCATTCTTCAATAGTGAACATTTCACTAAAAAAGCTAAGGTCTCGATTGACAGCTACTAGGATTTCGCGATCATCATCAACGCAAATAATATTAATTTTTTCCATTTTAATTCCTCCTACACAGTCATCAATAAAAGTAACTATCTCTAAGCAAACAAATAGTAATTAGCTCCAATAAGAAAGTAATTTACTGCAGTAAAACATCTTCAATAGTAAGGTAATTAGCGCTAACAAAACGATGTTCATCTCTAAGCGTTAACAAAGGTATAGCATAGGCTCAACAGTCGAAATAGGTGGTTAGATCAAGTAAAGATAGGATAGCTATATCTTTTAGTTGAGTTTGATAAGGCCGTCTTTAAAAGGTGTTTTAGCATTTTTATTGCAGGTTTGATTATTTGTGTCTAAATCCATATTTAATTCATATTTGAAGGCTATTTATTTGCTATATTATACCCATGTTAATAGTGCGTGAATTGCGCCGTGTTAAGTCGCTATTTTAGTCGCTATTTAAGTTTTAGGGGGCGAGGGTTATGCGTAGAATAAAATGGTTTATGCCGGTATTTTTTGGTTTATTGACCCTGTTATGGGTATTAGCTGAAAATCTTCAATTACTTCCTTGGTCTTACTTTCCCATTCGTAAGGTACTGATGCAATACAGTGGCATATTAGCAATGGCAACGATGAGTATTATTATGCTGCTAGCACTGCGTTTAAAGCCCTTAGAAAAATTATTAAATGGTTTAGATAAATCATATCGTTTACATAAATGGCTAGGCATTAGTAGCTTGGTGTTTATTCTTATCCATTGGTTTTGGACTAAAGGTTCAAAATATTTGGTCAACTGGGGGCTATTAGATAAACCCGGTGGAAAAGGACGAATGTTGTCATCCATTGACGCATCTTCATTTGAAGGGCTATTACATAGCTTACGTCATTCCGCTGAATCGGTAGGTGAGTGGGGTTTTTATGTGCTGCTACTATTGATTGCTATCGCCTTGGTCAAAAAGATCAATTACCCGATATTTTTGACAACACATAAGCTAATGTCCGTTGTTTATCTGTTGTTTGTATTTCATAGTTTAGTGTTATTGAAGTTTAGTTATTGGCAGCAACCCATTGGTTGGTTTGTTGCAGTATTAATCATTATCGGTTGTTGGGCTTCAATACAAAGCTTGCTAGGTAATATTGGACAAAAAAATAAAGTACAGGGCTATGTTGAAAGCTTTCATTTTTATAAAAGTAATCATGTATTAAATCTCAGCGTGGGGACTTCTAAGCAATGGCCCGGACATGAATGTGGGCAGTTTGCTTTTGTTACCTTTTTGGGACAAGAGCCACATCCATTTACTATTGCTAGTATGCCAAACTCATCGGGTTCTGTTCGTTTTCATATTAAAGCGATTGGCGATTTTACGGATCGACTTAATGCCAGTATTAAAGTGGGCGATCCCGTCACATTAGAAGGCCCTTACGGATGTTTTAATTTTAAATCTAAAACCGATCATCAGATATGGGTTGCGGGGGGGATTGGTATTGCTGCCTTTACAGCGCGAATGGAAGCGTTGGTGAATGCACATCAAACTTGTTCTGTGGATCTGTTTTATTGCACGCAAAGCCCTGACCCTATTTTTATTCAATACATTAGCTCATTAGCCAAACAAGCTAATGTTAAATTACACTTATGGGATGTGAATAAGCAGGGATTTTTAAATGCCAAACAGATCATTGAAAAGTCAATGAATTGGGCAGGTTCAGATGTGTGGTTTTGTGGACCTCAATCTTTCTCTAGTGCATTACAGCATGCATTTGATGAGCTTGGATTAGACAAAAGTAAATTCCATTATGAGTTGTTTCAAATGCGTTAGTGGTTAATTATTTTAATTTGTAATGTTATAACGCCATGCTTTCATTAGTATATGAATAATCATTCACCTTAACTATCGATAACTATCCATGAAGCAAAATCGATGCCTCAAAAAAGGCATTGGCTTGATTACTATCGTGCGGTCAAAGGTCATTGGCCGCGACAAACATGAGCTGGGCACTACAAACATTCGCTAAGCACAATTCAGTTTGCAATAGACTATTTGCTTGCTCATAAAAAACCTATTCATTCTGAGGGTTATATAAATTATTAAATACAAAAGTATGATGCATAGCATTATTTTTTATCATTTTTAGGGCTAGGATGAAGTTCAAATCAACCGTGTCTATTAAAGAGATTTATTATGAAACAACCGAATGCTTTTCAACCTTTTTTATTTTCAAGTTTCCAAAAAATTCATAGTTTGACCTTGGGGGACTTAAAATGGAAAGCATTTGAGTCGCATGATTTTTTAGGTGATAGTGATGACTGGGGGATGGTCGTCGAAAATATGCTAACCGAGAAAAACCCCGGCCTTTTAGCAAAATTAACATTGTGTAGCGACCATGATATGTTTTGTATTCGCAGCCAAGATAGAGATGCACTGCATGACGTAGCAGAAATGGTGTTTGAGTTTTATGACGATGATACACGTTTAGATGCTTTTATTGAACGTTATGCGCAATATGACTTTGTACCTAACGCATCCGTTTAAAGATCCTGTAAACAATATCTTTGGTTATCTAGATAGAATATTGAGTAAACAGCGAATCATTATTCGTTCACTGTTTACTCACCTTCCTTTTTATTCTTATTCACAATAATTTTTAGCCACCTGCTAGTCAACTAAGCCTTCTGCTATGTATTCAGCTAGGTATTCAGTTTTCTATGTAGCAATATAACGATGATATATTTAACTACGATTCAGCAAGCCACTTCCTGCGAATTGTTATTGGACGCCTTTTAATGTTATTTTTACTTATTGTAAAGTGATGTAAGGTAGGGCGCTATAAGGTAAGTAGTTGTAAGCTAGGTAGTTATAAAAAGGTGAGTATCTAATTATTTTTATAAAGTAATCATGAGGGTGTTATGGATTTAGTGATTTTTGATTGTGATGGAACATTGGTCGACAGTGAGTTTCTCTGTAATCTAGCAATGCAACAACAGTTGGCAGAATTGGGTATTGAGGCAAGTGCTGAGCAGCTTGTTGCTGAGTATCGAGGCGTGAAGCTTAATGTGATAATGTCGAGCTTAGAAACTGTCTTTTCAATCAATTTCCCTGGCAATTTCGAAGTTGAGTATAGGAAAAAAGTGGCCCAACTTTTTGACCTTCACTTAACCCCCAATCAAGGTGTTATTGAGTTAATTGAATCGCTGACTATTCCCTATTGTATTGCATCATCAGCCCCACGAATGAAGATAGAACAGGCACTACGGGTGACAGGGTTGGATAAGTATTTTAAAGGTAAAATATTCAGCGCCTATGAAGTCGGCTCTTGGAAGCCTGACCCTGGTTTATTTTTACATGCAGCAGAAACCATGCAGGTCGATCCCGCTAATTGTTATGTGATTGAAGATAGTTTAGTAGGTTTACAGGCTGCGAATGCAGCGCAGATGAAAAGTGTTTATTACGCGCCTAATGAGGCAGAGCAAAGTCCGCTTGCGATGTTGCAAATACAGCATATGTCAGAATTGATTGGCAAACTTTAAGTTTGATAGATGTACAAGAAATAAGGCGTTAAACCATTGTAATACTCAATGATTTAACGCCTTTGCTTATGGCGTTGCTATCTTAAACATAGCTACTATATAAATAGCTACTATATAAATAGCTAGTTTATAAATAGTTACCTTAAGCTTGAGTGCGGTTAAGATTATTTAAGCATCATAGGTGGTGGAGGAAATATTGCCCCCGTGTCCTGTCCAGTTGTTATGGAAGAACTCACCAGCGGGTTTATCTATTCGCTCAAAGGTATGTGCGCCGAAATAATCTCGTTGTGCTTGGATCATATTTGCTGGCAATTGCGCCGTTGTGTAACCGTCTAAAAAGGTGAGTGCAGAGGTCATACATGGCATTGGTAAGCCAATTTGCAGTGAACTAGATGCAACGTCTCTCCATGCTGGTAAACAACGTTCTAGGATATCTTTAAAATAAGGGTCTAAGCCTAGGAAGTTAAGTTCAGGTTGTGTCGCAAAAGCGTCACGAATATTACCCAAAAATGCACTACGTATAATACAACCACCGCGCCACATTAATGCCACGTTACCGTAATTTAGCTCCCAATTGTTTTCGTCCGATGCTTGTCTCATCAGCATAAAACCCTGTGCATAGGAGATGATTTTACTCGCTAATAGGGCATCACGTAAGGCATTAACCCATTTTGCTTTATCTTCTTTGATAGGCGAAATAGATTTGTTAAATAGGCTACTCGCCTCTACACGTTGTTGTTTAATAGAAGATAAGTAACGTGCAAAAACAGATTCAGTAATTAATGTTAAAGGAATGCCAAGGTCAAGGGCATTAATCCCTGTCCATTTCCCGGTTCCTTTTTGCCCTGCGGTATCCATAATTTTTTCAACCAGAGGTTCGCCATCAGTGTCTTTAAAGGCCAGAATTTGTATGGTTATTTCTACTAAATAACTATTTAATTCTGTCTCATTCCATTCACGGAAGGTGGCTTCCATCTCTTCATGTGACATCAATAATGCTTCTTTCATAAAGTGATAAGCTTCACTGATTAACTGCATATCACCGTATTCAATACCATTATGGATCATTTTTACAAAATGGCCTGAGCCAGCATTACCCACCCAATCACAACAAGGTTCACCTTGATCCGTTTTTGCAGAAATACCTTGGAAGATAGGTTTGATATGCGGCCACGCTTTAATGTCGCCACCTGGCATAATAGAAGGGCCAAAGCGCGCACCTTCCTCACCACCAGAAACACCTGCACCTACAAAGTGAAGGCCTAACTCGCTTAGTTTTTGAACACGACGGTTGCTATCGACATAGTTAGAATTACCGCCATCAATGATAATATCTCCTTTATCTAAGAGTGGCAGCAGGGCATCTATAAAATGATCAACAACGTCACCTGCGCGCACCATTAACATTATCTTACGTGGTGCTGCTAATAAGCTCACCATCTCCTCTAAGGAATGCGCGCCAACAATATTGGTATCTTTTGCTGTTGATGCTAAAAATTGGTCAACTTTTGACACGGTACGATTATAAGCAACCACTTTAAAACCATGGTCGTTCATATTTAAAATTAGGTTTTGCCCCATCACGGCTAGGCCTATGACTGCGATATCAGCATTCATCATTATTTCCTTTTTGTAATAGTGTTGCGGATTCTGGATCTAAATAAAACTCGGTTAATCCTGATTTAGTTGAAATATGAGCTGCAGGGTAAATGTCCCCACTATCCGCTTGAGTATTTATTGTATAAATCATTTCAGCTTTACTCGCGCCCATCACTAAATAAGTAATACGTTTACTCTGCTCTATTAAATGTGCGGTTTTAGAGATGCGTAATTGACCAGATTGTGGTTGTGTTGCAATAAACGTTAAGTTAGTTTCATCGTAATTAGTTTGTCCTGGGAAAATCGATGCGGTGTGCCCATCTCCCCCCATCCCCAAAATGATCCAATCAAATTGTGGAATATTATGATCGCCACAGGGAATGAAGTCTTGTATCTCTTGTGCATAACGAAGTACTTCTTCAGCGGGTGGGTTTTCGCCTTTAATACGATGAATATTCGCTTCTGGAATAGCGATATGATCAAATAAACGTTGTTTACATTGACCATAGTTACTTTCAGCATCGTCAGCGGCAACACAGCGTTCATCACCCCACCAAAAGTGCAGTTGCTGCCAGTTGATGGTGTTTGCATAATCAGAACTTGCTATATAATCAAATAACAGATTAGGCGTAGAACCTCCCGATAAAGAGATATGGATTTTATGTTCACTAACACTGAGTTGTTGTAAATCAGTCGCCAGTTGATCAAGCAATGCTTGAGTGGAATTAAAAATAATATTATTCACATTAAAGCTCACAGTAGTCAGTATCAGTTAAATTCTTACAAGGAGAACGCCATGTTTGGTCTTTTTCAAACAGCGCTTCTGCCTCAATCGGCCCCCATGTTCCTGCGGCATAACCGTAAAGATCAAAGGATTGTTTTTTATAATCGAGAATAGGCTGCACAAATTGCCAACAGGCATGAACGGCATCACTTCTAGAAAATAAGGTCGCATCGCCTTTTACAACATCTAATAATAAGCGTTCATAAGCCGTTAAGAGCTGTGTGTTTTTTAAGTTCTTGTAATGGAAGTCCATAGAAACTTCCTCGGTGTTAAAACCAGATCCAGGTTTTTTTAAACCAAAAGTAAGTAAAGTACCTTCATCGGGCTGGATACGAATGATCAATTTATTATCTGGTGGATTGGCTGAAAAAACCGGATGTGGTGTTTTTTTGAAGTGAATAACCACTTCAGTAACACGAGTAGGCATGCGTTTAGCGGTACGTACATAAAAGGGTACACCGTCCCAACGCCAGTTTTTAATAAACATTTTTAATGCGACATAGGTTTCAGTACGAGAGTCATTAGGTACACCCTCTTCTTCACGGTAGCTTAATAAGCAGTTACCACGCACATGTGATTTTGTATATTGGCCTAGCACTAGGTTATGTTTTAGGTCATGGTCGGTCAGAGGTTTTAGGCATTGCAAAACTTTAACGACTTCATCACGCATAGAATCAGCGTTAATCACTGCTGGTGGTTCCATTGCCACCATTGCGATCACTTGTAATAAGTGATTTTGGATCATGTCGCGCATCGCACCGGAATTATCGTAGTAACCTCCACGAGTTCCTATCCCTAAATCTTCTGCGCCAGTAACTTCAATATAATCGATATATTTAGCATTCCATAAAGGTTCAAAAATACTGTTTGCAAAGCGTAAAACGAGCATGTTTTGTACTGTTTCTTTGCCCAAGTAATGGTCTATGCGATAAATTTGTTTTTCGGTAAAATCTTGATATAAGCTTTTATCTAGCTCGATTGCTGATTCAAGGTCGTAACCAAAGGGTTTTTCAATGACTAAGCGTTTCCAACCGTTATCTTCTTTGTTCATGCCATGCGCAGCAAGATTTTTAGGAATGACGGAGTATAGGCTAGGCGGTGTCGCAAGGTAAAAAAGGGTATTACTTGGTATTTTTAATTGTGTTTCTAAGGATTCAATACGCTCTTTAAGGACTGCATATTGATCTACTTTTGCAGGATCAATCGCTTGATAAAATAAGTGTTTAGAAAATTTATCTAGTGCCGCTTGATCAACATCTGGGTCAGACTCGATATGCTTAATTAATTTATCTCGAAAACTCTGGTCACTATAATCACTTCTACTGACCCCGATAATAGCAAATGAGGTGGGTAATTCTTTTAGCATATAAAGCTTAAAAAGGGCGGGTATTAACATGCGTTGTGTCAGGTCGCCAGATGCGCCAAAAATCACAATGCAGTTATTATCAAGAGTTAACATTAATCTATCCTTATTTAAATAGGCAAAAAAGATTAAAAAAATCTGATTATTAAGTTGTCGCAGATATAGATTTAATTTTTGTGTTTAAACTTATTGTTAAACAACATACTGTTTGATTAACAGCCAATGATATGGACACTGTTTAAAGCATAAAGTTTTGCTTGTATAGGTTGTTTACGGAGATACCATATTCTAAACATGTTTTGTTTAGCAAGGATATTTTTTATAATCAATTATTAAGAATATGATTAATGACTTTCATTTTATAAAATTTCGGCGGTGATAATGATGAAAACAATATTATGCTTTGGTGATTCAAATACTTGGGGAACAGTACCCGATGAGGATCGACGTTATGATCTAACCGAAAGGTGGACAAGCCTATTAAAAAGCGTGCTTCCTGTTCATTTTGACGTTATTGAAGCAGGACAACCTGGCCGAACAACTGTGCATGATGACCCTTTTAATGCAGGCCGAAATGGACTGCAATATTTACGTCCATGTTTAGAGTCTCATGTGCCTGATTTGGTGCTGATCATGCTCGGTACCAATGATTTAAAACATCGTTTTGGCTTATCTCCCGATGACATTTCTCGTGGTGTGTCGGTGCTGGCTGAAACGGTACTTAAATTTGATGCTGCTTGCAAAAAAAAGGCACCTAAAGTTTTATTGATCTCTCCTCCTCCTATTTATGAGGTGGGTGAATTCGCTGATATGTTTGCAGGTGGTGCATCTAAATCCTTATCCTTAGCAAAATACTATCAGCGTAGTGCAGAAAAATTAGGCTGTAGCTACTTTGATGCGGGTAGCGTCGTCACCTCATGTAATAAAGAGGGGATTCATTGGGATGTAGAACAACATCAACTTTTTGCTAATGCTTTAGTGCCCGAGATTCAAGCTATTTTTAGTCATGATATTTAGTGCTGTCGCTTACGATTAACATTCGCTATTAAATATTATTCATTCATTTGATAGCTGCGACAAAAAGAGTGCTACTGTATTCTCCTGATTGAGTGTTAGCCAGGGTGTTTCATACTAGTTATCAAGCTATTAGATTAATATATGCGCTTGCAGTATATAGACGTTGGCTTTTTGCTGATCACTAAACCTCTCTCTCGCATTAGTAAGCCCTCAATTTTTTCAGCAAGGCTTATTTTTCAGTTGGCCGACTATTTTTAAGAGTTTGATTAAATATATATCTTTGATATTGTGGTCGCGCACGTTGACTGCAATATTGGCGTCACGTATCCACCGTAAATACGGATTTATACAACTTAACTTTATACAAATTAACTTTATGTTACTTAACAATGATGTTGAGGCGATGGTGTCTGTAGGTTTTTTTAACGTAATTAAAAATTAATGGAGTTTGTCATGAAAGCTATATCTAGCATTGCATTATTATTGGTATTTTTAACCCCGAGTGCATTTGCACAATGGCAATTACAAAGGGATGATTCAAGCGTCAATTTTGTCTCTGTAAAGAGCTCAACAACAGCCGAAGTTCATCATTTCAAAAAGCTCACCGGTGCGATAAGCGATACTGGGGCTGTTGCTCTCAATATTGATCTGGCTAGTGTTGAAACGAACATTGGTATTCGTAATGACAGAGTTAAATCAATGTTGTTTGAAACCTCTACATTTTTACAAGCCAATGTAACGGGCGCAATTGATATTGAGAAAGTTGCTAGTTTAAACGTGGGTGATAGCTACGTTGAAACAGTTAAGTTAGACCTCGATTTGCATGGTGCTTCACAGGAAGTATCAAACGAAGTACAAGTGGTCAAACTAAATGATGGAAAATTATTGGTTAGCTCCATCAGACCGGTTGTTATTAATGCGAGTAGTTTTGGATTAGAGCCAGGCATAGAGCAATTACGAGAAGTTGCTAAGCTGCCATCAATTAGTACTGCCGTCCCGGTAACATTTAATCTTATTTTTGTGCAATAAAAAGTATACAAACTAGTTCTACTAGTATTGAAAAAGCGGTTGGTTATTGGAGATGTCTGCAAAACATAGGGGCGCAACTCTTTAACCAACTATTTCTATGCTGTTTAATTTAGCGAGATGCTTTTAAACATTTAAAATAAAAAATTCAACCAGTTAGGAGAATTATAATGACACATTCCGCAATTAAAGCAGGTTCGCTATTTCCAAGTACCGTTGTCACAGGTGTTGAAGGCGAAGCGGTTGATATCAGCCAAATTAGCGAAAATGCAGATTGGAGAATGGTGATAGTTTATCGAGGTAAGCATTGCCCATTATGTACTAAGTACCTTAATTTATTAGAAACTTATAAAGAAAGATTTGCTAAAAACGGTGTTGAAATCGTCGCAGTCTCTGCTGACAGTAAAGAGCAACTTGAAATACATTTGCCTGCATTAGAAATTAGTTTCCCTATTTACCATGGTTTAAGCATTGAACAAATGAAAGCGTTAGGTGTTTATATTTCTGATCCTCGCTCTGAGAAAGAAACGGACCATGCTTTTGCTGAACCGGGTTTATTTGTGATCAATGAGAAAGGCAAAGTACAACTATTGGATATATCAAATGGTCCATTCTCGCGCCCTGACTTAGCGGTTTTAGCAGGTGGATTAGAGTTTATTAAAGCGCCTGAAAATGATTACCCGATCCGTGGGACACATCAATAAACGAAGGTAAAGGTATAGTTAGTGTTAGTTTACACTAGAAAAATATGGCTAAAATAAAAGAGTACAATATCTTTTTTTTAGCCTTTATTGTTTTAGTCTTTTTATTTTCTGCTTACTATTATTTTAGTTAATAGGCTTATAAAAGCTTAAATATTATTAATGAGGCCTCTATGGAATGGAGTACATGGTTCGTTTATATCAGTGTGATCAGTATATTGATATTTAGTCCTGGCCCATCGGCGCTATTATGTATTTCTGATGGTGTTAAGTTTGGCAACAAGAAAACAATCCCTACAATTATAGGTGGTGCAATAGCGGCGCTTATTTTGATGAGCATTTCGGCTGTTGGTCTCGGTGCAATTTTAGCCGCCTCAGAACATCTCTTTTTTGTTATCAAAATGATCGGTGCGCTGTATTTGATCTATTTAGGTTGGAGCGCGTGGAAAGAAGGCAAAATAGACCTTCCATCTGAGACTGCAATAGACACTAAATTAGTCTCTTACTCTAGTGTTACACTTTTTCGTAAAGGCTTTATGGTCGGTATTAGTAACCCTAAAGATCTCCTGTTTTTTATTGCCTTGTTTCCAAGCTTTATGGATGCACAATTGCCTCAAGTTGAACAATATATTGTATTAGCCAGCACTTGGTTTTTAATCGATTGCAGTTCTATGTTTATGTATGCAGGTTTAGGCTCAAAAATTAGCCCATTATTAGCTAAACCTCGCACCATGAGTTTTGTTAATCGTACCGTTGGAAGTGTATTTATTGTATTGGGCGGTGCGCTTGCCGCTTCGGCAGGTTTCGATAAAAAAGGATAAATAGCAGTCGCGAAATATATGATTTATTTATTCATATGCACTAGCTGATTTTATATATCAGTTGTTTAAATTAGTTTTCTAGTTAAGTTTTTTACCTAAGCTATTCACGTTAGCTTTCTATTTAAACTATCAATTTAAGTTACCTATTTAAGCTAAGCATGCTATTAAAATAGGTAACATAACTCAATCATAAAGGTGATGTTATATGACCCATGTTTCGGGTAGTTGTTTATGTGGACAGGTTACTTTTGAGAGCAAGGATGATTTCCAACAATTTCATCTTTGCCACTGTATTCAATGCCAAAAAGCCACAGGCTCAGCGCACGCTGCTAATCTATTTACTGCCCCTGAAAATATTAAGTGGCTTTCCGGAAAACAATTAGTTAAGCGCTTTGATTTACCAGGAAGAACGATATCAAATGCATTTTGTATGGAATGCGGTGGGGCTGTTCCGTATCTTTCTTTATCGGGTAACAGCTTAATAATTCCAGCAGGTTGTTTAGATACGCCAGTTTCAATAGCGCCACAAGATAATATATTTTGTTCAGAACAAGCAGAGTGGTATCAAGAAGCGATTACGGCCCATAAATTTGATAAATTTCCAGAGTAATTGATCCGATTCAGTTGAGTGATACTTTACTGTTCTTCATTAATTTTATTATCAGTACTATTTTATCAATTATTAGGTTAGTTAACTAAAAAAGCACCCGAAGGTGCTTTTTAGGTTTTTAAAGCAGAATTATAAGTTACGTAAATATGCGTCGATAAACTGGCGTTGGTTTGGTGCTTTCGGTGCTGTTTTAAATGTCAGAGTTGTGTCGTTTTGACGTAGTTTCAATTGATCAGCAAATTGACATTCAATGTTATTAATGTGGGCAATATCATTTTTAAAGCTTTGATCGTTTTTACACATAGAAGCCATTTCATTCGCTACCTGTGCGCAAAAAGAACCGACGGCATATTTTTGTAATATTTTGTCATCAATTATTTCCCAGTCGACATCGGTTTGTATTTTTACGCCACATTGCTTCTCTATTTCGCTATTAACCGCTGTGATTTTTCCCTGCTGATAACTTAAGTGCTTTTCACGATTGAAGTTAGCTAACTTGGCTTGCAGGCCTTTGCTTTTTTGTTGTTCGTATTGTGCTTTTAAATCGGCAACTAATATAGGATTAGGCGTTTCTTTTTTTGCTAAATAAATACCATCCCGTGTGTCAGGTATGTAGAGCGTGTAGGAGCAACAACTATATCCTTGATCAACACTTACTAGGCTTCGCTCAGAGCCGTCATAAGTATATTTAAAGGCGTTGTTACTACCGTGAGGTTTGAAATCAGTTAAAAAAGTAATGCCATCAATCTCATGATTAATGCCAGTTACTTTTATTAAGGCTTGTCTTTTGTCTGTTGTTGTTGCAATAACAACGTTTACGCCGTCACCAGACGTTAGCTCTATCGGGTATTTAGCGAGGTCTAAAGCAAAGCTGTTAGATGATAAAAGTGCACAGGTTATTAATAATATCTTTTTCACAATAAGTCCTTTTAAGTATGTTAATTTTATATTTTTATCAGTTTATAGCATTGATGATAATGGATTAAAAGCGCTAACTGCTTAGTAAATTGAGAGATTTACAATACAAAGGTATAAAATAGCATTTTTGATGAATACATCTGTATTTCACAGGTGCTAACGTAATGGAATACATATGAAAAAAGTAATTGATAAACTTGCCTGGTTAATGATTCGTGATGGTAAATTGCTTAATGCTCGTTCTAAAAATAAAACACTTTTTTATTTACCGGGTGGTAAGCGTGAAATAGGGGAGTCTGATCAACAAGCATTAATACGCGAAATTAAAGAAGAAATATCAGTCGATCTTATTGCCGATTCTATTCAATATGTCGGTACATTTGAAGCGCCAGCCGATGGAGAACAGTGTGACACGATAGTCAAATTGACCTGTTATTTTGCTGATTTTGAAGGACAGCTTTGCGCGCAGTCAGAAATAGATGAAATCGCCTTTATTGATTTTAATAACAGAGCACGTTGTTCATTAGGTTCTATCAAAGTGATGCAATGGCTGAAGCATGAAAACTTAATGTGATCATAAAGAAACTCACGCTAAAGCGTTACTTGCTTGTATTACGTTTGTTACGGCACGTAATTTGTGGTTTAAAAGAAGGTATTTTCATTCGTAAAAGATAGGTCACAGACTTCATACAATGGAAATAAGTTTATAACATGGGCAGTTACTTATTGATTAATATCTGCTTTAATGTGTTGCAAATAATGATATCAAAATAGGAAATACGATGAAGATTACTGGAAAGTGCCACTGTGGTGATGTTGTTTACCATGCAGAAGTAGATGAAACCAAAGTAGTAAGTTGTTACTGTAGTGATTGTCAGGTGATGTCCAGTGGACCTTTTCGTAGTGCGGTTGTGTCATTACCCAACGCTGTTACTTTTACTGCCGCTCAACCCAAAGAATACGTAAAAACGGCTGAGAGTGGAAATAAACGCGCGCAGGGTTTTTGTGGAAATTGCGGTACAACACTGTATGCCACTTCAGTGGGGGAAGGTGATAAAGTGTATGGTTTACGCTTAGGGGCGATTGAGCAACGTGAGTTGTTGACCCCCAAAGCACAAATATGGTGTCGTTCCGCTGCTCCATGGTTGAAGACATTGGCAGACATTCCTGCCTTTGAGACTGCAATACCTAAATAGTTTTAATGACAAGCCCTAACCCTATCTCCAACTTAATGGTATCAATTCAGTTTAGGGCTTGTATCATACCAATTTAAGCTGATTAAAGGTGCTCATTGAAGGTGATGTTACGCCCACCTAAGTAACCAAACACACCACATAATAAACTGGCTATTGCACATAACCATAACACGGGTGCCCAACTGTCAAACTGTGAATGTAACAAGCCCGCAAACATTGGCCCTATCGCCGCCAGTAAATATCCCACACATTGAGCCATACCTGACAAAGAAGCAGCTTGCCCAGAATGATGAGTACGTAAGCTGATATATGACAGCCCTAAAATAAAAATTGCACCAGAACAAAAACCTAATGTTGTTGACCAAATAAAAGCAAAATCAGGTAAATACAAGAGGCCTAATGCACAAATAAATCCTAATATTGCTAATGATAACGCTAAAAATCGTTGGTCTTTTAGTTTTGATAATAGTGGAATCAATATAATACCCGGCACTGCAGAAGCAAGTTGGTAGGTGCCATGTAATACACCCGCTTGCTGCGCATCATGCCCGCCTTCCATTAATATATTAGGTAACCAAGCAATGAGTACATAGGTAAAAAAAGAATTAAGTCCTAAACACAAGGTAATTTGCCATGCTAATGCGTGATGCCAAATTTTACCGGGGGTCAGTGATTGTGCTAAATCTTTAGTGGGTTTGGTATGCAGCTTTAATTGCGGTAACCAAATGATGGCACTGAATAAAGTGACTAAACCAAAGCAAGCCAAAGCAATCTGCCAACCTATATTTTGATAGGCAGCGAGAGGAATAATAAGGGCGGAGTAGCTGCCTGCAAAAATCCCCATGGCTAATACATAAGCTGAGGTCATGACCGCCACCTTATGTGGAAAGTCGCGTTTTATTAAACTTGGCAATAACACATTACCAATAGCAATCCCTACACCAATTACCGCGGTACCAATATAAAGCACAACGACTGAATCAATTAACCGAGAGCTCAACCCTAATCCAATTAAGATTAATGCGATAAATAATGAGATTTCAAGGCCTTGTTTCTTCGCTAAGGTTGTTGCCACAGGTGAAGCGATGGCAAAGGCAAGCAAAGGTAAAGTTGTTAACATTCCGGCTTGAGAAGCACTAAGTTGAAAGCTACTGATCACCTGATCTAGCACCGGACCAATCCCTGTAATAGGGCCGCGTAGATTGGCTGCAATAAATAAAATACCAAGAATTAAAATGGCGGAGGCAAGGCGGGATCGTTTAGGCGAGATAGAATGCATGCTGAAACTTAATGGTTAGAAAAAAGACCCATGATGATAACAGAGAATAGTAATTAAACGCATTAAATAGTCGCTCTAAATTTGAGTAAAAAATGATTAAAATGAATGATTTTAAATAGTTAGTGGGGCTGATTTTAAGCTCATTAATGATGGCTATTAATTTTAGACATTATTTAATGAGTTATTTAAACCGTTTCATTAAACGCTATTCACTAAAAATATAATAGGGGTAAGTTAAATAACTACGTTATCACGATGCATAACTAGGATACACAGTTACGAGGCATAATTAGGATGCAATGTTACGAGGTCTAGTTACGATGCATAAAAATGTAGCAGAAAAATAATTTAACTTTTTTAACCCCACTTTTGCATGTCATCCGTTTATATCAATAACAAGGCTTTATTTAACGCTCTATACAATTCGTTAAATAAAAGATTTCTATTCTAAATTGAGATAAAAAGGGTGACATCATGAGCAGTAACTTACAGCAAAAAACGAATCAAGAAATGAAGCAAAATGCTAAGCAAGATTTTCAGCAAGAATCGAAGCAATCAACGCAGAGTATTAGTCAGAGCATGAAGCGGGGTGTTGTGCTGCGAGTTGAAAAATATCGTTTAACACTATTAAGTACTGCTATTTTATGTGGATTAACGGCATGCAATCAAACCAATATAGAGCCGCTTCAGGGAAGCGAAAAAGAAGTACACACTGAGTTGCTTGAGCAGGAAATGATGGCCGATCGTCAAGTTAGTCAGCAACTGCAAAAACAATCTCGTATGCAGTCAAAACAGTGAAAATATACAGCGCTTTCAAGCGCACCTGTTTCATCGCGGGTTATTGAACCACCCGTTGCAGCTGAAAAAATGAATACTGAAAACTACTCCGTATCATTATCAAATCCAGTGAAACAAGTTAATAGCAATCCACTATCAACCTTCTCTGTAGATGTAGATAGTGGTAGTTATAGTAATATGCGCCGCTTTATCAATCATGGGCAACTTCCACCTAAGGATGCAGTTCGTGAAGAGGCATTTATTAATTATTTTAACTACCAGTACAGTACACCAGAACGTATTGATACTCCTTTTAAAGTGCACAGTGAAGTTGCAAATGCACCTTGGAATAACCAAAGACAGTTATTAAAAATAGGGATTAAAGGGTTTGAAATAGCAAAAGCAGACTTAAAAGCGGCAAATTTAGTATTTTTATTGGATGTCTCTGGTTCAATGAATGCAGCCGATAAATTACCGCTGCTTAAAACAAGTTTAACCATGTTGACCAAGCAACTTGATGAAAATGACTCCGTCGCTATTGTTGTTTATGCTGGCGCAGCGGGTGTGGTATTGCCTGCGACGGCTGGTAATGATCAACAAACAATTACTAACGCACTTAATAAATTAGCTGCAGGTGGTTCAACGAACGGAGCACAAGGTATTGAGCTTGCTTATCAAATAGCGCAAGAAAACTTTAAAGAGGGGGGCGTTAATCGAGTGATTTTAGCCACTGATGGTGATTTTAATGTCGGTACTCAATCTATAGATAAGTTGAAAGAAATGATTGCCCAGAAACGTGATACAGGTATTGCGTTAACAACGTTAGGTTTTGGGCAGGGAAATTATAATGATGCCTTAATGGAGCAACTTGCCAATATTGGTAATGGCCAACATGCCTATATTGATAATATTAATGAAGCCCGAAAAGTGTTAGTGGATGAGATAAGTAGCACCATGCAAATTATTGCTAAAGATGTCAAAATTCAAGTAGAGTTTAATCCGCAACAGGTTGCTGAATATCGATTAATAGGTTATCAAAATCGCTTATTGGCCAATGAGGATTTTAATAATGATAACGTTGATGCCGCAGAGCTCGGTGCGGGGCATACTGTCACTGCCTTATATGAAATCACCTTAGCGAAGACTGATAATAAGTACATAGATGAATCGCGTTACCAAACCAATGTATTAACAGAAACATCAACAGATCATTTAAATGACCAAGAATTAGCTTATGTAAAAGTACGTTATAAACAACCTAATAGTGATGTTAGTCAGTTAATTAGCCAGCCTGTGATGGTGGTGGATAAAGTAACTAAACAAAGTGATGATTTTAAGTTTGCGAGTGCAGTGGCAGGTTTTGCTCAATTATTAAAAGGTGCAAAATACACAGGGCAATGGCAGTATCAAGATGTTATTAATTTAGCGGTAGAGAGCAAAGGTGAAGATCCTTTTGGCTATCGCGCTGAATTTATTCAGCTTGTGAGAACCGCCAGTGCGTTGCAATAAAATCACTGATAAAGCACAACAATAAAAGAGCACGGGTATTAAGATATTAAGGATATTATGACAGGGATAGCAGACGAAATACTCATGCTGCAATATGCGCAGGGCGATGTACAGGCTTTTAGTGAGCTGTACTATCGCCATAAAAATAGTCTTTATCGATATTTCTTACGTCAAACAGCAACACCTGAATTGGCTGAAGAGTTGTATCAAGATGTCTGGAATAAACTGATCAAAGCTAGTCCCAGTTACCAAGCTGAAAGTAAATTTAGTACCTGGTTATATCGAATCGCCCATAATGAACTAATAGATCATTACCGTCGTCATGCCTCTGAGAAAAAAGTGTTTTCGGCTAGTATTGAGCAAGTACAAGAGAAAGGTCAAGCCCACTCAGTGCGTCATCATTGCAATAGGGAAGTGCATAATAATGATAATGACGAGCAAGGCATAGAGGATGTTAAAGCGGGTTTTTTAGCCGACAAAAATCAACCGAATGTCGATGATGAATTAGAGTCGAAGCAACAAGCTGTGCAATTAAAGTGGTGTTTACAACAATTACCTCGAGAACAAAAAGAAGCTTTTTTACTTAAGCATGAATCAGGTTTTACTTTAAATGAAATCGCACAATTAGTCGGTGAGACGAGTGAAAATATTAAAAGTCGAATTCGTTATAGCATCAATAAGTTAAAGCATTGTGTAAAGCATAACATGGGGAAATTTTATGAGTGATAAGATGACAGATCATGATCTGAATTCCCTTTATCATCAAGGAGCAACAGAGCAACCAAGCGATGCATTGGATCAGTGCATTTTAGCATCGGCAGAAAAACAAGCCAATATTGCTCACGTTCAACATAGTCATAGTGAGAAGCATACTAACAGCACATTTAATAACAACAATAGCGCTACATTAACGGTTGAAGAGAGTGATGTTAATGCGAGCAGTGATAAACCTTCTACACAAGATGTCGTGGCGCTTCCTACAAAAAGTCAGGCTAAGAAGACATTTTCTCGTAAAAAACCACTTTATAAAACATGGTATGGGCAGCTTTCAACAGCTGCTTCACTCGTTTTTGTTGCTGTATTGTACTTACAAAATCAGCCACCGATACGAAGCTTTGCACCGCCGCATGATACGGCGAGTTACGATGAACAACAAATAGGCAGTGAAAGGTTAGAAAGTGAAATGCTAGATAGCCAAATGCAACAAAGCGAAGAAATTGAAGCTGCGATACACTCGCAACAGAAAGAAAATCATAGCATGATGATGCAATCCAAAAAAATGTCTCAGCAAAAACAACAAGCATCAGCAGAGGCGTTACAAGGGCTCCAAGATCGTTCATTGCCCCAAGCTAAAGTAATTGAAAATAATCAACCATCGTCAATAATCGAAGGGCTGAAAATAATAGCATTACATTTAGAGAAAGGTGAAAAGGAGCAGGCTAATATCGTCTTAAAGGCCTTATTAACAGCTTATCCAGAAAGGCAAAAAGAGATAACCGCTTCTTATGAAAGCTTGCAGAAAAGTAATCTAGAAAAAGATGATAGGTAAATGTTGTATTCATTTAAGCATTAGAGCGTTAAAAAGGCCGTTTAATTTTACGTTATTTATTCGATTGTTAGCTCTATAAGCACTGAGCTAATAGAACATTTTTAGAGGTAGGCCGTTGTTTATTTTAGTCATCGCTAAAATATAGTAAACACTGGTAAATAGAGCTGAACTTTTGATCTAATAAGCTGTTAAACTAAGCGCAGAAAAAATGACAATGTAAATAGGATTATAAATGTTAATAGTAGATTACCAGAGCAAAAGTTATCACCGTTTTTTAAATGATATGCCTCAGGTTATAAACCATAAAACCCGTTTTTTGATTACCTTTAATGGTGCAAATGAGGCAGATTTAGAGGCGGTGACAGCAGAGTTAACTGCGATCACAAAAAGTGCAGTACAGCATTCTACTGCGATTAACGATAAAGCAACACCAGAACAAGTTGATGTGTTATTTGCTGATGCACGAAATAGCCGCAATATATTGTTGTTTGAAAAATCTGATTTGTTATTTGATAAAAAAACAGACGTAAAAAATTCACACGAACGTGATAGTGGTTTTGACCTTAATAATTTATTCAAAAATATCGCAAAGCATAACGGTATGGTGATTTTAGCGACTGACAATAAACAAACACTGAGCGCAACCATGTCAACTAAAATGGATGTATTGATCCGCTTTAAGTAACCCGTGTTATACCCATGTTATGGCAATGATAAGCAATGTTCATCGTGCTGATTATTTGTCTATTTTACCTCCTCATTAATGAAAAGAGTCCGGTTTATTTATCAATTGCTTTGACTCTTTTTATTAAATTAATAGCTGTCCACAAAAGACCCTTTCACATGCAACTTCACCGTCTAACTCTGTCCATTTAAATGGTGGCAAATTTAATTTTAACTAAACCAAACTTTATTCTTTTGAATCGAAACAGTTTTTACTGATCAGGTCTTTCAATAAGCGTGTTTTGGTTTTCTTTATTTTGTTATAACTTTGGTACATACTTGTAATTTTTCTTGTTTTTCCTTTATAGGTGGTCAGTTTCAGTCTATCTTTATTATTCAGATTACCTTTAGCGAATCTATAGCGATTGCTAATGTTGCCTTGAGATTGTGAATTAATTAACTTATTTTCAGGACTATTTAATGAAACAAGCAGATATTCCACTTAATGAAAAAAAACGATTACATACACTACAATCTCTAGGGGTGTTAGATACACCTAATGAGGAACGTTTTGATCGCATTACTCGCATGGCTAAAAAAATGTTTAATGCACCGATTGCCATTGTGAGTTTAATTGACGAGGACCGTCAGTGGTTTAAATCTTGTGCTGGCATCGATATTAAAGAAACCTCTCGTGAGATTTCATTTTGTGCTCATACCATTTTAGATAGTGAGGTATTAGTTATTCCTGATACCAGTTTGGACCAGCGTTTCTTTGATAATCCCTTTGTCATTGGTGAGGCTAATATCCAATTTTATGCTGGCTGCCCGCTAGTTGTGAATGGATATAGGGTTGGTGCCGTGTGTATTTCAGATCATCAACCTCGAGACTTTGAGCAAGATGATATTGATTCACTAAAAGACCTTGCTGCGACGGTGGAATTAGAGCTTTCTATATTGGAAATTGCTACACACGATGAACTGACAGGGTTATTAAATCGAAGAGGTTTTTTATCTCTTGCTCAACATTGTTTGAATCTGAGTGCAAGAAATAGATTTCCGGTGACATTAGCTTATTTAGACTTAAATGAGTTTAAACATATTAACGATAACTTTGGCCATGCGGAAGGGGATAATATTTTAAGTTCTTTTTCACAACTGTTAAATAGCCATTTTAGAGAGTCAGATATACTTGCAAGATTAGCTGGTGATGAATTTATTTTATTATTAAATTATACCGCTCAAAATGAAGCAGAGAAAGTCATTGAAAAGTTTATAGGTTACATCGATAAATTTCACCGACAACAGAAAACGCTATTTCCTGTTTCGTTTTCATTTGGGTTAGTAGAATTTGATCCTGAAAAACATCATTCCATTGAGGATTTGTTATCTGAGGGAGACGATAATATGTATCACTGTAAGAAGAGAAATAGTTAATTAATACCCTGCAAATAATTCTGTGTAACTGCGGTTTTTAAACGTAGTCTTTAAGACGGTCTTCGAACGTTATCAATCAACGAGGGATCCATTCAAAAAATGAGGCCGTCTTTCGCAACTAGCCCTTATTATTTTATTGTTCAAGTATGTAAAGAGAAATCGAAGATATAGCTCTATCAATATTTACCTGTCACATCTAATCGTTAGCCAATACCTGCCTATTTATCTTCTCACTACTTTCGGTGTTATAAAACGGCTAAAGAGACCGTTGTATTGTTACTTTTAAACTGAAAATATTTGATATTTTAAAGTTATAGCTAAAGTTTGTAACTATGCTTTAAATCACATTAATGATAACAAAATAACGTTTTTGATAATTTTTTTATCATTGTTGCTAGAATACAGTCACTGTTGCTCCTCGTAAGAGGTATTTTTTTTGTTTCGAGTTTAAGTCTATGTTTTAGCTTTCTTAGTTTGTATTTTTAATTTTCCTTAGGGGAACTAACTTAGTTAATGACTTAACTTACTTTTAGGATTATTTAATGATACAGCCAGATATTCCATTTAATGAGATAAATCGACTTGAAGTGCTTTGCGGCCTGCGCATCTTAGATACTCCTGCTGAAGAACGTTTCGACAGGTTAACGAGAATGGCTAAGCATATGTTTAATGTGCCCATTGCATTAGTCACTTTGGTTGATGAAAATAGACAATGGTTTAAGTCTTGTATTGGTCTTGAGGCAACTGAAGCGTCGCGTGATATTTCATTTTGTGGGCATACTATTCTTGATAGTGAAGTCTTAGTCGTTCCTTCTGCAAGCAGCGATCATCGTTTTATTGATAACCCTTTTGTTATTGATGTTCCTAATGTTGAGTTTTATGCGGGATACCCCTTAGTAGTCGGGGGCTACAGACTTGGTACTTTATGTATTGCGGACAATCGAATAAGAGACTTTGATGATCAAGATATTGCAGCATTAAAAGATTTAGCGGCAACCGTTGAACAAGAGCTTTCTGCATTACAAATGGCCACCCATGATGAACTAACTGGTATATTAAATAGACGTGGTTTTATCTCTTTAGCTCAAAATAGTTTAAATCTAAGCGTAAGAGATGGAGTTACTTGTACACTTGTTTATTTAGATTTAGATGATTTTAAGCTTATTAATGATAACTTTGGGCATGAGGTTGGAGATAAAATATTACATTCATTTGCTGCTTTCTTAAATCGCTCGTTTCGTGATTCAGATATTGTTGCTCGACTTGCCGGGGATGAGTTTGTGTTGCTTTTAAATAATGCTTCACAGCAAGATGCACAAAAAATAATGGTGAACTTTAAGCAGTCGCTTTTAGACCACCTGCAACAAAGTGAAATGCGCTGTAATGTTTCGTTTTCAATGGGCTTTGTTGAGTTTAATCTTAATAAACATAGCTCCATAGACCTATTATTATCAGAGGCAGATCAGCAAATGTATGTCTGTAAAGGTGCTAAAAGGTAAAGCTTAGAATAGGTAGTTAATACAGTCGATTGAATATGAAAGTTTTACTAAACGCTGTCAATTCAACAAATAAAAAAGGACCAATATTATATTAGCCCTTTAGTAAGCTGTTATTAATGTTTGATTATTAATACTGTTTATTAATGCTTCATTAATTAACTTTTAACAAATGATTTAGTGTCTATATGGTTAAAAGCAAATGATTTATGAGTTTTTATCTCTTCAAGTGATAACCCTTGTAACTCATAGGGAAATACAACCCAATCATCTGTCTGATTGACAAAGTAGTCTGGGCCTATATTTTCCGGTAATGATGCTTTTTTCCAAACAGTTGCAATACGGACATCAGAAGGCATGTTTCGCTTGAGTCTGACTTTAAGCTCGTTGATCACGGCATCAGCATTTTTACCTGAACGATACATATCATCTACAATCAGTAATTTATCATCAGCATTTAACTGTTTTACTAAGTAAGTTAAACCATGCACATGGATGGGTTGGTTGACACTATCTTGATCATGATAACTATCAAAACCACCATAGGAAGTACGGATAGAGATATGATCGGTTTTGACACCTAGTGTTTGTAAACATTCCTGCACATAGATACCTACCGAACTACCTCCGCGCCATAAGCCAACAATAAAGGTCGGCTTAAAATCACTTGCCATAATTTGCGTTGCTAATTGAAAGGATTCTTCGATTAGCGTGTCTTCATCTAAAAAGATTTTTTCACTGTATTTAGCCAAGAAATTACCAACTTAATGTGTTAAATTTACAAAATAATTAATCGAAAAATTAGAACATAAACAAGATTTTAATTCAATCTTTAGTGGCACTATCTTTAAATGTTTTACTGGGAAATAACATGTCAGACAAACAGTATTTAACCGCACAAACCCTATTAGAAGATTCCTATGCTTTAGCGCGTAAAATTTTAGATAGCGAGTTTAAACCTACTTTTATTGTTGCTATCTGGCGTGGTGGGGCGCCAATTGGTATTGCGGTGCAGGAGTTCTTAGCCGTACACGGAACTCAATCGGATCATATTGCTATCAGAACCTCTTCTTATGCTGCTGCCATCGATCAACAACAAAAAGAAGTGCGTGTGCATGGTTTGAATTATTTAGTTAAAAACTTACAACATCACGATAAATTACTATTGGTAGATGATGTTTTTGATACGGGTCGCTCTATTGAAGCGATTATTCAAGAGCTACAAAGAAAAACAAGACTTAACATGCCTGAAGATGTAAGAGTTGCTGTTCCTTATTACAAACCTTCTCGTAATTTAACAGATCGTGTTCCTGATTATTATATTCATGAAACTAATGCTTGGTTAAAATACCCGCATTCACTTGAAGGTTTGAGCGCGCAGGAAATTTCAGCACAACGACCTCGTTTATATGAAATTATTAAAGACTTCTTACCATCAGAAGAGAAATAACCCACACCTAGATAGTACTGCGATATGTGACTGCTATCTACGTGGGGTTATTGGTTAAATTATCGTATCAATATTAACTATAGATACGATAATTTACTGAAATAAATTAATCCCATCTTAATGGCGATGTACCTCGCATTTATTTGGTTTATAAATATAGAGATTGACTAATACCATTAATCACACTAATTATTGATCTATTTTACTTGTTAAAATAACTTATTTCTTTGTTCTAATTTTTACATGTAGAACAAGCATTTAGCTTGATTCTAGCCTTGAGCTAAGTCATCTTTCCTAAGCAAAATTTAGATCACTTATTTCATGTAATCGATATAACATACGTTTTATCCGATGATTACACTCCACGTTTATCCTGCTCTCGCATTGTAAATAAAGCTTTTTTTGATTAATACCTTATGCGGATAACTTCATAAGTACTACTTTTGTTATTATTTTTAATATTTAATGGCGATATCTTGAATTCCACACTAGGCTAAAGCGATTAAAATCATTCACTTCTTTCCATTTTCTGAGTAAAACTATATGACTATCAATTTACGTTTAATTATTGGTTTTGGCGTCGTTCTTTTAATGATGTTAATTTTGACAGTTATCAGCACATTCCGCGTTAATTTTATCGATGCTAAGATCACCGAAATGACAGATGTTAATTCAGTTAAACAACGTTACGCTATTAATTTCCGTGGTAGTGTTCATGATCGTGCTATTGCCGTTCGAGATGTTGTGTTTGCAAGGACCGAAAGTGAACTGAATAACGATATTGCTAATATACAAAAACTGGATAAATTTTATCAAGTATCTGCAGTGGCGATGCGCTCACAAATGTCATCTGAACATGTTAGCGCAGAAGAAAAACGTATTTACACTTCAATTAATCAAATTGAACAGAAAACCATGCCGTTAATAGAGCAAGTGATCGCTGCTAAACAAAGTGGCAACCTTGCATTAGCAAATGATCTGTTATTGAATCAAGCGAGAGGCGCATTTGTTGAATGGCTTAGTATTATCAACGAATTTATTGATTATCAAGAAGCGTTGAATCAGCAGGCCACTAAAGAAGTCCGAGAAGTGGCAAGCTCATTTCAAAATTGGATGATTATATTAACTAGCATTGCGATAGCGATCGGTTTAGCAGTTGCTTACCGCATTAGTTTCCAAGTGAGGCAATCAGTGGGCGGAGATCCCCTGGAAGCAGCTAAAGTTGTGGCCAGAATTTCAAAAGGGGATCTTACGGGACAGATCAACTCATGTTGTCCAAATAGCATGTTGGCATCGGTTGGTTTGATGCAACAGCAATTAAAAACAACTGTGAATAGCATTGTGGCTTCCTCGAAAGAGTTATCTGAACGTGCAATATCAGTAACTGCTGGTTCTTTACAAGCATTAAATGCTGCTGATAAACAAGTTGTGCAAACCAATCATGCTAAAGATGATTTGGACTTAATGAGTTACAGTATTCACAATGTCGTTGATACCGTGAAGCAAACTGAAAGTAATTCTCAAGCCACGGTAGAGCTATCAAAACGAGGCCGAGAAGCAGTTCAAAATGTTGCTACTGAAATTGAAAAAATTTCAAGTACTGTGAAAGCGACGGTGACACAAGTTAACGTATTACAAGAAAGAGCTCGTGAAATTGGCGAAATTATTAACGTTATTCGCGGTATTTCCGATCAAACTAATCTTTTAGCTTTAAATGCAGCTATTGAAGCTGCCCGAGCTGGTGAAACTGGTAGAGGTTTTGCGGTTGTTGCCGATGAAGTTCGCCAACTGGCATTAAGAACAGGTGAGGCAACGGGGGAAATTGAAACCATGATTAATCAAGTACAGGGCGATACTCAAGCCTCTGTTACGGCAATGGAAACAACGGTACCGCAAGTAGAAAAGGGCTTAACACTGACTCATCAAGCAAATGAGTTATTGAATGATATCCAACGCCAGGCTGATGATTCGTTAGTTAAAGTATTAGAGGTGGTAGGTGCAACCAATGAGCAGGTTGCTACTATTGATAATGTAGCCAAAGGCATGGAAGAGATCACCTTAATGTCTAGAGAAACCAGTGAAACACTTAAAAGCAATGTTAACCAAGCTGAATTACTTGAAAACCTAGCTAAACGTTTGAAAAAAGATACTGACTATTTCACCGTTTAAATATATTTGAAGTGTAACTTCAGCAACACTTAAACGTAAATCAGAGATAGCTTAAACAATACATAAACACAGCTAAGTGATGGTTTATAGTATCTCTATTGTACCTATTCGCATTAGCATCAAACTATGTTGCTAATCATATTGCTACCTATTGTTAATAGGCAAATGGAAAGGCTTCAAGTAATACTGACTACTGATGAGCGGCAACTGCTACTTATGAAACTGCTACTTATATTGCAAAGCACTCAGTTAAACATGTTTAAAATGAGGATGTTTGTAACATTTTATGTAAACGTTCTAGTGCAATGGGGCTCGCTTTTAAAGTTATGCGAACACCATCTTCATTGTATTGCTCATCAGTTACCTGCATTTTGCTGTGAATTTCACCCATAATACCGGTCGCGGTATAAGGAATACTAAAGCAAGCCGCACACATCTTTTTCTCTAAAAAGTTCTGAATTTCTTGATGCACCATGGCAACATCTTTTTTATCACGAGTGCTTATTTGTAACGCGTTTGGATATTGTGTTAATAAGGTTAACTGCTGATCTTCAGTTAAACAATCCACTTTGTTCAAAAGTAATAATTTGTTACTAAAATCAACATCAAGTTCTGCAAGCACTTGGTCAACAACCGCTAATTGTGATTCGAAAAGTGGATCCGATGCATCAACCACATACAGTAATAAAGAGGCTTCTTTGGCTTCCTCTAAAGTAGAGTGAAAAGACGCGACTAAATCATGCGGTAATTTTTTAATAAAACCAACGGTATCGGATATTAGAATTCGTGGTTGAGTCACTGGCTGTAAGGTTCTTACGGTAGTATCTAAAGTCGCAAAAAGCTTGTCTTCAATTAATACTTCAGAATCAGTAAGGGCTCGCATCAGAGAGGATTTCCCCGCATTCGTGTAACCAACTAATGCCACACATAATTGCTCGATACGGCCAGTGCGTCGACCCTGCATCTCTTTTTGTAATTTCTTTAGTTCTTTCTTTAAGTCTGCAATTTTATCCCGAATACGACGACGGTTGATCTCAAAGGCTGTTTCACCTATCCAACGGCCTTTTTGGCGTTCTCGGTCTCCGCTATTTTCATCGCGTACTCGTGGTGTTAAATAATTAAGTCGTGCTATTTCTACTTGCAGTTTAGCTGTTCGAGTACGTGCATGTTTGCTGAAAATTTCGATGATGATACGCGTACGATCGTAAACCTCTACGCCTAATGCCGCCTCAACATTATGTAATTGATTCGGGCTCAATTCACAGTCAAATACAACGACATTGGCTTGTTTTTTTATATCGTCTGTTGCCAATAATTGGTTCAGTTCATCTTGGTCAAAATCAATACTTTCCAACTCTCTCTGATCTTCATCGTCTTCTATCAACTCACTGTCGTTAGTTAATGAGGCAAGCTCTTCTAATTTCCCTGAGCCTAATACCGATAACTTTTTAGTTGATTTTTGTCGTTGGGTTTTACTACCAACTACTTCAAAACCTAATGTATTTACTAGGCGCCCCAATTCAGATAAAGACTCATCAACTTCTTGTTGGGTCACATCGGGTGTGCGGATCGCAATTAAAAGGGCGCGGGTAATGCTTTCATCTGAGGTAGTAATTGACATGGAATGCTCATGACTTAAGGAGTTATAGTCACTATCCTACGCTGTTGTGTGGTGCAGTTATATTAATTTCGAGTATTGCTGTTGCTATTGACTAAAATGAAAAAATGAATGGCTATTTTGCTGATAGGGAATAAAAATAGCAGTGTAACAGTGTAGTGCGCTATAAAGCCCAGTACTTTGTAGAAAAGTACTCTGGGAGAAAAACGATGTAAAAGGAAAGTACTATCAAGATCTTCATTGATAGTACTTAATTTCATTGCTAGTGGTTAATATGGGCTTGCGCTAATATTTTAAACTAATCGCGATAGAGCAACAGGAGCTTTGCATTAGCAGCGATTAACTCGTGAACGTTACTTGTATAAAGCACGTTCACTATTTAAGCCTTTGATCAGACTCACACACATAATTAACAATACAAAAGTAAATGGTAAAGCCGTTGCGACAACTCCTGACTGTAATGCCTGCAGCGCTTCTTTACCACCAATCCACAGCATCACCGCTGCAATAGCACCTTCAGTTGTTGCCCAGAAAATACGTTGTGGCACCGGTGCATCAATTTTACCGCCAGCAGTAATGCTATCGATAACTAAGGAACCAGAATCAGAAGAGGTGACAAAGAAGATCAGAATCAATACAATTGATAATACAGAAATGGCATCACCAAAAGGTAACGAGTCATAGACATGGAATAAAGTTAATGAGATATCTGTTAAACCGTTAGCACCTAATTCACCGACTTTGTTAATCACTTGATCAATAGCAATACCACCAAAAATAGCCATCCAAATAATGGTCATAAATGTCGGCACAAAAATCACGCAAAATAGAAATTGACGAACAGTACGGCCTTTAGAAATACGGGCGATAAACATACCAACAAATGGTGACCATGAAATCCACCAAGCCCAGTAGAAGACAGTCCAGCCTTGCATCCAGGTCGTATCATCACGACCGTGCGGATTACTTAATGCAATAATATTCTCAGCATAAGCGATAAAGGTGTCTGGTATAGTCACAACAATAATATCGAAACCAACATAGGCAACAAATAAAAGCAGTGCAAATGCAAACATCAT
Source organism: Psychromonas sp. SR45-3 (assembly GCF_014163575.1). Classification (NCBI taxonomy): domain Bacteria; kingdom Pseudomonadati; phylum Pseudomonadota; class Gammaproteobacteria; order Alteromonadales; family Psychromonadaceae; genus Psychromonas; species Psychromonas sp. SR45-3. Next base: position 50,946 of record NZ_JACJDP010000016.1, on the reverse strand, counting down.
ATTGATATTACTCAGTACTTTTACACCGCCTTCGATACCACGAATAATCGATAAAATTGCAATAAAAGTAACAAAAGCAATCACAATGAATTGCATGCCAAGGCCGCCATCGGTACCAAATACATGGTTGATACCACTAGTTGCTTGTTGCGCTCCTAATCCTAAGGACGTGGCTAAACCGAATAAGGTTGCTAATACAGCAAGAATATCGACAATATGCCCTAACCAACCCCATGCTCTATCACCAAATATAGGGAAGAAGACAGAACGAATGGATAAAGGGAGGCCTTTATTGTAAGCAAAAAAGGCTAACGATAATGCGACAATTGCATAGATAGCCCAGCCGTGAATACCCCAATGGAAAATGGTTGCACCCATCGCGAGAGATCTCGCTTCAGGCGTATAAGGTTCGACGTTAAATGGCGTTCCCCACCAATCAGTAAAGTAAGCCGTTGGTTCAGCAACTCCCCAAAAAAGGAGACCTATACCCATCCCTGCCGCAAATAACATGGCTAACCATGAAGGTGTTGAGTATTCGGATTTAGCGTCTTTACCGCCAATGCGAATTTTACCTAATGGAGAAACCATTAGTACTAATGAGAAGAGTAAGAAGAAGTTAGTCGCCCACATAAAGAGCACATCAAATTCTTTCATAATGCTATTTTTAACACTATTTAATGCTTCTTTAGCGGTGCCTGGTTCGACAAGTAAAGTCATTGCAATGAATAGGAAAATAAGCCCTGCACTGGTACCAAAAACAGGGTTATGAATATCAAATCCCCATTTTTGAAGGTTATCTTGACCGACCTGATAGTCAGTTGTCTCGATACTGTATTTTTGTTGTTGATTATCCATAATATTTTTTACTGTGTGCCTTAAAAACAGCGGTTAATTAGAAAGTAAATATAACGATCACGTATTTATTAATCGTTATTAAGCAGGTTATAAATTAAATAACAGTGCTTAATCATTTACTATTAGCAGACCCAAGTGTTCACTGTGGTGTCAGAGAGCGATAGTACAATGTAATGATTAAATGGCTAACTTATTTTGACTTATTGTTTTAACGTTTAATACTAAAGTGGGTTTGCATGATCAATAACTGCCTCTTTATGAGTTGTAAATGCTAACTCGCAGTCGATAAACAACGCAAGGGGACGATAAGCTATTCAATGACTACACGCCACTGCCAATTAAGTGAATGTTAATTCGTCATCTAATACCCAACAGTCATAATCGAATACCCATAACCAAAAACTAAAATCCCAAGAACCAAAAAAACAATACTAAATTGTTCCTTCATGTAGGTAATTAATAAATTGATTAAAAAAGTTGTTTATAGCTTCATTAACAGTTGTATTAAACTGGGTAACATTGATTTAGACGATGTATTGGGTTGGCTAACCATACCCTTTGCAAAACCGGCACCAAAGGAAGCCATCAGACCTTGTTTTGAGGCTAATAACGTATTGACATTATCTTTGGCGTCTAGGGTGGCTTGCTTATCTAAAATGCATGCGTTGAGATACTCTTGTTGTGTTTGCTGTACTGCATTTATTTCATCTTGAATAATAAATTTCATACTCTTTACCTGCTATCTTTTACTCGTTATGAGTTAAGCTCTTTTATCTGATAAGCTTTAGATGTTGCGCACGGTTCACTAATACTGGTTACTTATTAGTTGTTATTCATTAGTAGTTAACTAGTACGAGTAACTTGTTAGCTGTTAATTATGATTAGTTGCTAGTAGCTAGGTGTTTTCACTTATTACTTCAGTGATCGTTGAACGGAATCCAACTAATTTCCATATGCTTTTCAATTGCTTAAACAACCACCATGCTAATCCAGCATTGATTATTAATAACAATATAATAGGGACGCTTAGGGACAAACTCATATGGTAAATGAGTAAACCAAGCCCGATGTTTAATAGCATCCATACCATTGCTGTAATCACTACTAAGGTTAAGCTAATAGCAAATGATAATAAAATAGCGCTGAGGCTAAGTTTAGCCTCAGCAACAACTAAATTTTTTGAGGCGATTAGCTTGATTATTTTACTGCCTAATAGTGTCTCTAAACTGTCGAATGTCTTTTTAAATGACGCTGATTGTTCATCAACGTCACTATTAGGTTGTTGTTCAAACGTGTCATTTTGCTCTGGAATATCCATGCTAATCTACGCCTCGATTATTTTCTTTTTAATAGTGATGAAACTAGCATTCCTACTGTAAATGCAATACCTGCGGTCGCGATAGGGTTTTCACTTGCGTATTTTTTAACCGCCGACTGATTCCATTTATCTTCTATTTCACTTTGTTTCTTCGCTAATGTTTCTGAACTGCTGTGCGCGGTTTCGCGAATGGTTTCTTCTGCCGAACCCACTTTATCCGCTAAGGTATCCACTGAATCATGTAAAGTATCTTGTAACTTATCAGTAACTGGGTGATCTTCGTTTAATGTGTTTTTTAAATCAGCTTTAATTGCTTGTTTTGACTGTGCCATTTTTATTTTCCTCTTCAGTTATTGAAATATACAATATTGATTGTTTTATAATGTGTTCAATAAGGTAGTTGCAACTATCAGGCCGGATTTTTATCTTTTATTTATCAATTGCTTATGGTTTTTATGCGGTTTTTGGGTAATAATCAGTGTAATTTTTTCAAGATGATATTGTAAGATTTTCAAAAGCAAAATGAAGTTAGCTATTAGGTAAAGCTAATTTAGACCAATTTGCGACTGGGCTTGTTGGTGTGCGTAGCCCATGGGGGCGGTTAAAAATAGTTTTAATCCTGATTATATTTCTGGTGGTTCAAACCCTGGCAGCGCGATTGCTGTTGCTAATGGTAACGTGAGTTTCTCATTAGGTACGGATACGGTAGGGTCAGCTCGAGTGCCCGCTGCACTGAATAATATTGTAGGCTTAAAAGCGACCAAAGGATTATTGAGTTGTACAGTTGTTGTACCTGCATGTAAAAGTTTAGATTGTGTGACTTTATTAACGAATACGGTTGATGAGCTTAACCAGTTGTTAGCTATTACTGTTCAGCAAGGTAACAGTTGGGGCACTCGTTTTATTTGTGAAGGTTATGCAGTTAATGACGCGATCAATATTAGTGATTTAGGTAGTTGGCGTGCTTATGTTGCCTCAACGTAAAGATTAAATTAGCTTTAGAAGACGTTTCAATTAGTTACCTTTAATCACCTAATGTTACTCGCCATTTATTACTATTATTACTATTAATTCTATTTGTCATTAAAAAGGCTAGGAGTAGAGCTGCAACCTAGCCTTTTCTTATTATTCCTTAAACCTGTTTTTTATTCGCCTCATTATTATTAGCCTCATCACTTATTAATTATTCATTAATAATAATTGATGAACGGGTGTCGAAAATAACTTACTTCAAATAAATTCATGATTTCTATCCCACCTAACTCAACCTATTACTTTTTAATCACACCAGATTCACCCTTAATAATTATTTGAACAGAGTTGAAACATGCTTGTTCAATGTTCAATGTTCAATGTTACTTGTTAATTAAATATGGGGCGTTGATTTTAGAGAGTTAAAAACAAAGTGTGAAACCTGACTATAATCAACTTGCTGGTTCGCTATATTTCCCTTTTAAGTGCCAGTTAATATTATTGTTTTTACGGCTAGTTGTAATACAACTAATCCTTATGTGTTGGTTTTTATGATAATTTTATTAAATGTAATTATGTTGTATCTAAATTAACGGTTGTTTAAAAGGCAGTCGATCAATTAATCGTTTACATATTACAATTAAATCGTAAGTTATTGTTTTATATCTATTTGCCCTATGTTTCTTATTGTTATTTTTTAAACGTTATTTTCGCTGAGTTATAAAAAACAAGCGAACAGTGATTAAGATCTAACTTTCAGATGACTAAGCGTGACCTATGTCATATTGAAATATTTTCTTATTGTAATACTTAATGGGGTTTGTAAAATGCATTCATTGTTAATGAACACCGATACATTTTTAACAAAAATTTTTACCAAACATCGCAGTTGTAGCACATTTTCTTGATTGGAATGACGATTGCAAAAATTAATATTTTTAATAAGGAAGTGAAAATAATGAAAAAGATCTTATTACCTTTAGTAGCTACATTGCTACTTGCACCAAGTGCATATGCAAAGACACTAAACTTGGGGCATGCTATGTCTCTAGAAAGTGCCGCTCACCAAGGCATGGTTATCATGGCTGAGAAAGTTAAAGAAAAATCTGATGGCGACCTTACTATTAAGATTTTCCCAAATGGACAACTTGGTTCTGAACGTGATCAGGCTGAGCAAGTAGTAACGGGAGCTATCGATATGGCTAAAATCAACGGTGGTTTAGCAGAATCTTTCGAACCCACTTTTAAAGTTAATGCACTACCTTTCTTATTCCGTGATGTTCCACACATGAGAAAATTCATGAGAAGTGAAGCAGCACAAGAGATGTTAGTTTCAAGCGAAGGTAAAGGTTTCATTGGTCTTACTTTTTATGATTCAGGTACACGTAGCTTCTACGCTAAAAAACCAATTAACTCTCCAGCAGATCTAGCAGGCATGAAAGTACGTGTTCCAGGGTCTCCAACTATGATGGAAATGGTTAATTTATTAGGCGGTAAAGCGACACCTGTGCCATTCAATGAAGTTTACACTGCTTTGCAACAGGGTGTAATTGACGGAGCAGAAAATAACATTTCTAGCTTAGTTGAAATGAAACATAGTGAAGTTGCTAAATTTTACTCTATGGATCAGCATATGATGACCCCTGATGTGATTATCATTTCAGAAAATAAATGGAATTCATTAACAGCCGAAGAGCAAAAAATATTAAAAGAAGCAGCGGCAGAATCTCTTGAAGAACAGATCAAAATCTGGGACGAAACGGATAACATGAACAAAGCGAAAGGCATCAAAGAAGGCGTAACATTTATCGAAGTTGATAAAGCCCCTTTCCGCGCAGCTGTTAAACCAATGATCGATGAAGCTAAAAAAGATTCTAAATTAGCGTACTTCATTGATAAAATTGAAGCACTTTAAATAAGTATTAGTAAAAATATAATTTTGCCCTAGCCTTGCTAGGGCAAAATCCTTCGAGGTATAACTACATGTTAACATCTTTCAGAAACCTACTTGATAGGTTGATTCTCTTTATTTCTTCTTTTGCATTAATGTTGCTAGTAGTAACCGTCACCTGGCAAGTCTTTAGTCGTTATGTGTTGAATGACCCAAGCAGCTGGACTGGTGAACTTGCTCGCTATACGATGGTGTGGCTTGGATTATTAGGAGCCGGTTATTTATTTGGTGTTAAAGGACACTTAGCGATAACGCTATTAGATGGCTATCTTAGAGGAAAAGCACATACAGCATTACAATTACTCATCAATGGGATCTCTTTTGCATTTGTCTCTTTAGCAATGCTTAAAGGTGGTATTGCCCTGATGGGAAGAACCGGCCAACAACTATCACCTGCGCTGCAACTACCAATGTCTACCGTTTATTCAATATTACCTATTTCAGCCGTTATTATTCTTATTTATTTGACATTAAATACGATTGAACTTTTTTGTAAACCTAACAAAAAATAAATTTTAAAAGGATTCATATTATGGACTTGTCCATTGGTGTTTGGCTGCTAGGCCTATTTTTATTCATGATTGCGATAAGCGTACCAATTGCCATTGCTATTGCCATGTCATCTTTAACCATCATGTACTTCATTTTACCCTTTGATGTAGCAAGTATTACAGCCGGCCAAAAAATTATTACTGGTATTGATAGTTTCAGTTTATTAGCTATCCCTTTCTTTATTCTCGCTGGGAATATTATGAATGTCGGTGGCATTGCGGGGCGACTTATCAACCTAGCAAAGCTAATGGTTGGTTGGATCCCAGGCTCTCTTTTACACGTGAACATATTTGCTAATATGATGTTTGGTGCAGTTTCTGGTTCTGCAGTAGCTGCCGCTGCTGCAGTTGGTAAAACCTTAGGTCCAGAACTAGAAAAGGAAGGTTATGACAAAAATTTAGCAACAGCAGTCAATGTTGCATCTTGTCCTGCAGGCTTACTGATTCCACCAAGTAATTCATTAATCGTATTTTCAGTCGTATCGGGTGGAACATCCGTTGCCGCACTGTTTATCGCAGGCTATGTCCCTGGTATTTTAATGGGATTAAGTTGTATGGTTGTGGCCTATTTTATCGCTAAAAATAAAGGTTATAAAACAAGTGCTAATGACGGCTTCACAGCTAAAGATGTACTAAGAATTATTTGGCAAGCAACACCAAGTTTAGGGCTTATTTTTGTTGTTATTGGGGGGATTATTGGCGGTGTATTTACCGCAACAGAAGGCGCGTGTATAGCAGTGCTTTACTCTTTCACCTTGTCACTCTGTTACCGAACACTTAAGTGGTCACATTTCCCAATAATCTGTAAAGAAACAACACTGATCACCGGGATTATGCTGTTCTTGATTGGTGCATCAACTATTATGTCATGGGCTATGGCTTTTACAGGTTTACCGACGATGATAAGCGATTGGATGTTATCAATTTCTGATAATCCAATTATTATATTTATTCTAATGAATTTAATTTTGCTAATTGTTGGTATGTTTATGGACCTTACGCCTGCCGTATTGATCTTTACACCTATATTTATGCCAATTGCAGAGCATCTGGGTATGCATCCAATTCACTTTGCAATGATGCTTATATTTAATCTATGTATCGGTATTGCCACACCGCCCGTTGGTACAGCATTATTTGTTGGCTGTAGTGTTAGTGGCTCTAAGATTGAAGATGTTATAAGAAGTATTATGCCATTTTGTGCGGTATTGATTGTGACCTTATTATTAATCACTTTCATTCCTGAAATTAGCTTATTCTTACCGAGATTCTTTGGATTAATTTCTTAATCTAAAGGCTTAACCGAATCACTTGATTAAATTACTTAAGAAAGTACTTTAATAGATTAATTACTGTTCTATATGCCAACATCAGAAGCCTTATGGTGGGCTGATGTTGGCATTAAGTTAAAGTCTAATAAGCCAACTCCTGCCTTGTCCCATTCAATATTTTAGTCTCTCTGGTTTACTCTGATTATTATTTTCCCATAATACTTTGATCACTTATGGTGTGTGTCACACCGTGAATGGTAAGATATTAACTTTATAGATTTTAAAGTTATCCGTGATCCTTTGTAGGGAGTTTGAATTGTCAATTACTAATCAGTTAATGTTATTTATCGATGTGGTACAACAGGGCTCTTTTGCTAAAGCAGCGTCTATTCATGATATGGATAACTCTTCATTATCAAAACAAATTAAAAAACTAGAAAGTACGCTAGGTGTGCAATTGTTGAATCGCTCAACACGCTCATTTTCTTTGACTTCTGCCGGAGAAGAGATTCTGCATCAAGCCCATATTATGGTGGATACGCTGGATGATATGAAAAGTATTGCTGATTCCTATCAGGTGAAACCGAAGGGCATGTTACGTATTACTTCGGGGATGTTTTTTGGACAACAATATATCCAACCAGCAATTAACCAGTTTATGCAGCAATACCCAGAGGTAAAAATAACATTGATGCTAGATGATAAACGCAGTGATATTATTGCAGATCACTTTGATTTAGCCTTTAGAATTGGAAAATTGGATGATTCCAGCATGATCGCCAAAAAAATTGCCAATACACATTTTGCGTTGGTTGCATCTGACTGTTTTATCTCGCGTTATGGGGTGCCACAAACACCTGAAGCGTTAATTGCTTTACCTGCGGTTATTTACGGCAATGGTGATGTCAGCTTAGATCAAATCAAAATAAGTGAACAAGCACACAGCGATATTCAGAAAACATTTAAAATGCGCGGCAATTACAAAGTGAGTGATGTTCGGGCTATGATGGAAGCCGTGCAAGCTGGACTAGGTTATGCCTTAATTGATCTTTTTAATTTAGAAAAATCGATTGCAGAGATGGGGTTAGTTCCGTTGTTAACTGATTATAAACTATCAAATATGGATACCGCTATTTATGCTTTATATCCACATCGTAAACAAACGTTACTGGTCAGTGAGTTTATTAAAACGGTGCAAAACTATATCGGTGAGCCTGCTTTCTGGGTTGATCATATTCCTAATTATAAACAGCTTTATAAATAAACTCTGCTCGGGATAATGGTGCATTTTGCTTTGATTATTTGGAGCAGAGGTTAAGGTTATAACGGCGCAACTAAAACAATATAACAACCTAAATACTAGTCAATAAAGCGCATAACATGCGCTTTATTGTTAAAAAGTATGATTAAAGTACTTGTCCTTAAAAGCCTTCTAAAACAACTTTACCTTTTGCAGTTTGCGTTTCAAGGAACTGATGCGCTTTACGTAAATTAGCAGCATTAATTGGTCCTAAATTTTGACCAACTGTGGTTTTAATTTGTCCATTATCGATCATATTTGCGACATTATTTAAAATTTCATACTGTTTCTGCATATCATCTGTTTTGAAGATTGAACGTGTAAACATGAGTTCCCAGTGAACCGAAACCGCTTTAGTTTTAAAAGGTACGATATCTAATGTCTCTGGATCATCAATTAAACCAAACTTACCTTGAGGTTTAATGACTTTTTCAATCTCAGCTAAATGCTGCTCTGTATTATTTAAGCTAACAACATAATCGACATTTGCTAAACCTTTTGCTGCAAACTCTTCGCTTAACGGATTACGGTGATTAATGATGGTATCTGCACCTAAATCTTCTAACCAAGAAATAGTTTCTGCACGTGATGCCGTTGCAATTATTTCAAGTTTTGTTAGTTGTTTTAACAGCTGCACCATGATTGAACCGACACCGCCGGCTGCACCAATCACTAAAATACTTTTAGATACATCATCTTTTGCCACGTTAAGACGATCGAATAACAACTCCCATGCTGTTAGGCTAGTTAATGGCAATGCAGCCGCTTCACCGTAAGATAACGTACTTGGCATACCACCAACAATACGTTCATCAACGAGATGGTATTGTGCGTTACTACCTGAGCGAGTGATATCGCCAGCATACCAAACCTTATCACCAGGCTTAAATAAGGTTACGTTTTCACCCACAGATTTAACTACACCCGTCGCGTCATAGCCTAATATTTTGTATTCACCTTCAGGAGCAGGGGCTGTCTGACGAATTTTAAAGTCAGCAGGATTAACCGAAACAGCTTTAACTTCAACCAGAATATCCTGTCCTTGTGCAATAGGCATCTCTAATTCTATATCTTGTAGAGATAGCTCATTTTCTACGGGTAAATTTTGTTGGTATCCAATTGCTTTCATGTTTAATCCTCTTCAGTTTAATGAGTTACGCTCGTGAGTTAAGTTAAGGGAGGCATTTTGAAGCGATCTACTGCTATTGCACAGAGACGAAAGTTCCAATTATTATGGAGTAAATACTCCATAATTAATGTGACTATTTTTTAATTGAATTAAGATTAAGATTAAGATTAAGAGTTAAGTTGAATTAAATGATTTATATTCAAAGGTGATCGTTCAGAGAGCCTGCAATAAGGACTTACTATTATTTATTCTTGTGAATCGATAGTGACTGCCTCATTTGTTGTCACTTTTTGAACATGATTGATCACTGAATGGACACTTTTTCGTTAACAAAATAGTTTATGATAGAATTTTTAAGATAAACTTAATGTCATTTTTGTAATAACAGATAGCTAACAACTCATCGCTAACAGCAATTGGAGAGTATTCATGTGGTTCAATAAAGTATTAAATGTCAGCTTATGTTGTTTATTGTTATTAGGATGCCAGGAAAATACCGATCAACCATTAGTTGCTGAAGCATCGACTGCCAAACAATTGTCTGTACAGCAATTACCAGTTGAAAAATTAGCTGAGAAACAAACTAGCGCTGTCATTGCCACATCGAATGCTACATCAAATGCCAGCTCGACCGCTGCATCACTCGCATTAAGGTTACTGGATATATCCGAACGCGAAGTGGGTAATAGCAATGTCATCGAATTATTGTTTAATAGCCCATTACAAGCAGATCAAAACGTTGACCGTTTTATTGAAACTTCCCCTAAATTAGCCACTCCCGTATTGAGCAAAGATGGGAAAAAGTTGCAATTTTTTGGCATACAACCGCAAACCGATTATGAAATTAATGTGATTGCTGGATTAATGGCTCAAAATGATACCTCTCTTAGCAAAGCTTCACAATATTCAGTCACCACAAGAGCAATGCAGCCAGTTGTTAGTTTTAAAATGCAAGCTGGCGCTATATTAGTACCGGGACACTCTGAAAGTTTAGGCATTTATTCTGTCAATGTTGAAGCTGCGAATCTTAATATTTATCGCGTTAAAGCCGATCAACTTAGTCGCTTTATTGGTGATTTCAATTATATTGCTAATAGCGGTGCCTATCATTATCAAAATGCAAACCGTGAGGAGATGGTTGAACATATCTATACGGCTCGTATTGAAACTGCAGGTAAAGCCAATCAACGACATATTACAAAATTTGCTATTGCAGATAAAAATTGGGCTAATGAAAGCGGTGTTTATTTTGCCACTATTGGTAAACCGGGCGGCTTTGAATTCGATGCGGCGACTTGGTTCTCGGTGTCTGCGATTGGTTTACAAATACGTCAATTCCCGACAAAAACCTATGTGATTGCCCAAGATATTAAAACGGGGCAATTACTTACGAATATACAGATAGATTTTTTAGATAATAAATCAACACGGTTTTCTTCCTTAACTACCGATTCATCGGGTAAAGTCAGCATTAATAATAGTGAGCGTTTAGCGTTAATTGTGGCGCGTAATGACCAGCAAGTGACGGTATTACCTTACCAACATCCGCGTTTTGACCTCTCAGATTACAACGTCGCGGGCCCAACGCACAGCGATAGCCAAATATTTGTTTATTCTGAGCGAGATATTTACCGTCCCGGTGAAACCTTAAGGCTGAATATGCTGCAGCGTAATGCAGACGGACAAGTACTACCAACTGAATTAAGTGTGACATTGTTTAAACCTGATGGCAGTACTTACAAATCAATCTGGTTGAAAGCAACGGATAAAAAAAATGGTTACTATCAATATCAAGTTGATCTGCCAAAGTCTGGTCCGCTGGGTAATTGGCAAGCTAAAGTTAATGCTAAAGGTAACAGTCAATATAGTGCGCGTTTTCATTTTAAAGTAGAAGACTTTTTACCGGATCGTATGCGCTTAAGTGTTAACGGGGAAGACGCTTTAAAAACCACAAAACTAAATAGTTTCGATGCTACACAAAAGCTAACCGTTAATGTGTTAGGAGAATATATGTATGGCGCGGCCGCCGCGCGCAATAAATTACAAACTAAGGTTAGCGTGTCAGCCTGGGCTTACCCATTTAAACAATGGCCTGATTATTACGTGGGCGATATTAACGGCGCTCGACATGATAACTTCGAATTAGCAGATACTCAGTTAGATGACACTGGACACGTTGTGACGGTAGTGGATAAAGATTGGAGTGATTGGAGTGTACCCGTTAAAGTGCGCCTGCATTACAGCCTTTTTGAAACAGGTGGACGTGCAATTAATCGTTTTTACGATAATTTATTATGGCCTAAAGCCAGTTTTATTGCAGTTAAACCGGGCTTTGATAATAATCAATCTGTAAGCAATGGTCGCATTAATTTCAGTCTATTAAAGCTGAATAAAGCGGGGCAACCCGTTACTTCCGGTAATGTGAAAGCAGAGTTAATACGTGAAGAAAAACGTTATTTTTGGAGCTATGACGATAATAATGGTTGGCACTATCAACGTATAGAAAAAGAATATACTGTTGATGATCGTATACTTAACTTTGTTGATTCAACGCCACTGAACTTATCACAGCAAGTTGAATGGGGTGATTATCGATTACAACTTACTGACTTAACAACGCAAGCACGCACTGTTTATCGTTTTCGTGCTGGACAGGAATGGTATAACGATTGGCAAAATAATAGTGCGACGATCCGACCTGATCGCGTCAATTTAGCCCTAGATAAAGCCACTTACCTACCTGGAGAGGATTTAACATTACGTATTGGTTCACCTACATCAGGTAGTGCACTGGTAACAATTGAATCTGACCAAGTATTATGGCAACAGTTAGTGGAGGTGGACAAGGGCGAGTCAACGTTATCGCTAAGCGTACCGAAAACGCTTGCAAGGCATGATTTGTACATTTCTGCTTTTGTAATCTCAGCAGCAGACAATGCATCAAAATCCATCACTAAACGTAGTTTTGGTATTATTCCTTTGCCTTTGAATCGAAGTGAACGTCAATTAAATGTTGAAATTGATACTGCATTAAGTTGGATACCTAATCAGCAAGTGATGACCAAAGTCTTGGTAAAAGATGCACAGGGCAACCCTGTATCGGGAGACGCTAAAGTCACTTTATCCGCCGTTGATGCCGGTGTATTGAGCGTGAGTGGATATCAAGTTGAAGACCCACATCATTTCTTTTATAGCCAACGTGCTTACCAAGGTGCAATAACCGATGTTTATGATCAAGTGATGACTCCCTTATTGGGGGACTCGGCAAAAATACGTTGGGGAGGTGATGCTGCATTAACACGTGGTGGTGAACAAGCTCAAAGTGAAGTGCAAATTGTAAGTCTATTCAGTGGTTTAGTCTCAGTTAAACAGGGGATAGCGGAGATCCCGCTACAATTACCTGCCTTTGATGGGCAACTAAATTTGACGGCGGTAGTGTTCAATAAAGCGCAATTTGCTAAAGCAGAAAAAACCATCAAGGTCGCTTCGCCAGTGGTGATGCAAGTGGCGATGCCAAAATTTATGGCGCAGGGTGATAACAGTAAGATTGCGTTAGATTTAAGTAATAGCACAGATAAACCTCTTCAAGGCGAATTCACATTCAGTGTGGGTGGCCAATTATTAGCGCAGAAACAGGTTAAAAAAATCACTTTATTGCCTCATAAAAAGCAGACTCTGTATTTCTCTTTAGATGCTGAGCAAGCAATAGGGAACGGTGAAATTAATGCCAGTATGACCTTAGGGAAGGTCGTTATTAAGCGCCACTGGACATTACCTGTTCGCCCAACACAAGCTAGTGAATACCATTCCGAAAAAGCATTGTTAATGCCCAATGAGCAAATGACATTGCCAAAGGATGTGCTCTCTGCCTTTACTGATAGTAGTAAAAAACTACAATTATCAGTGGCATTAAACCCACATTTGGATGCACAGGTACACTGGCAATATCTCGCGGATTATCCTTATACCTGCCTAGAGCAAACCACCAGTAAATCGCGTCCTTTTGTGACAGCATTGCACAGTCCAGTAAGCAATATGGAAGCTGTTGATACACAGATGGCACAACAAAAAGTGCAAGATGCAATTCAACGATACAGTCAATTGCAGCGCGCTGATGGTAGTTTTGGTTTATGGAGTAACCATTCCCCAGAGCAGCACTGGTTAACTGTTTACGCCACCGACTTTCTTTATGATTTGCAAGCAAATGGAGTGGTGGTGCCAGAGGAGTTGTTGGATAAAGCGACACAACGTTTGCAAAGTTATTTAAGCTCTCGTAGTCGTCATCATGTTAATACTTGGTCTACTAATCCGCAGCATTATGATGCCGCTTATCGTGCCTATGCCGCCTATGTGTTGGCAAAACAAAATAGCATTACCCTTGGGCCATTGCGTGATATTGCTGAAAAAGATATGCCAGCGGCAATCGGCAAATTGCCAGGTGTTCACCTTGGTTTAGCGATGTTAATGACCGGTAGTGAACAAGAGGGGACTGCTTTAATTAAACAAGCATTAACGCAACAACGTGGACAAGATTACCTCGGTGATTACGGCAGTGAATTGCGCGACCAAGCAATGGCTATTAATACGATATTAACCTCTGCTTCAGTGAACGCGTCATTACAACAAATAGCATTAAAGATGGTGCCTGATTTAGCATTAAACATGCAGCAAAAACAGTGGTTAAGTATTCAAGAACGCAGTGCTATTTTGTCCTTAGCAATGACCATGAAAAAGCAATACACAGCACACAAATGGCAGGGTGAACTGCTCATTAATGATAATAATATAGCGCTACAAACAAGTGGTGAATACCATCAAAATATAACAATCGATAATAATCAAAGCAAAGGAATTCAAGCTAGCTTTAAAAATACAGGCACTAGACCTATTTATGCTTCTTTTGATTGGTCTGGTGTAAAAAAACAGCCTGATTATGACCTTGACCAAGGTATTAAAGTGACTGCACAACATTTCTTAGTGGACAAAAATAGTGCAATAGCGTTGCTTGATAATAGTACTTTACAATCAGGGCAATTATTATTAACACGTATTACTGTGCGCAGTGAGCAAAGGGTCGCAGATGCCTTACTGGTTAATTTAATGCCGGCAGGCGTGGAGTTAGAAAACCAACAATTAAACAACAGTTTAAAATTGTCAGATCTTATGATTGACGATGAGCAGGTGGAAGTGACTGCGAACATTGTACATCAAGAATATAGAGATGACCGTTATGTGGCCGCGCTTGATTTACGTGCGCAACAGATTCAAACATTATATGTGCTGTCACGCGCAGTGAACCCCGGCAAGTATGTGGTTCCTGCGGTACGTGTAGAATCCATGTATCAACCTGCTGTGTACGGTGTTGGTGGTAGTATTAAACATGTTAACGTGAATGCACTTGATTAACGTTGTATTTCAGCGGCTTACAGGTTTAGTGACAAAGACAACCGATCGAAGTTTGTTAAAATGGCGATGGCTTTGTTTAGCATGGTGCTTTGTATTTATGGTTTTAGCGCTGTGTAGTTTATGGGGGGCTAATCGTTACTATCCATTACTACTGTCTGAGCAGCAACAGGATTTTGCTAGCGTGGTATTAGATGACCAAGGTTACCCGTTGCGTGCCTTTGCAGATCAGCAAGGTGTATGGCGTTATAAAGTCGATATAGAGGATGTTTCTGAGGAGTATTTGGCTGCCTTAATTGCTTATGAAGATCGTTACTTTTATCAGCATCCCGGTGTTAACCCAATTAGTTTTTTAAGAGCAGCATGGCAATATTTAATCCATCAACGTATTGTTTCTGGTGGTTCAACTATCACCATGCAAGTTGCACGCATTTTGCACCCTCATCCACGTACTTTGTTGGGAAAATTACAGCAAGTATTGCGTGCTTTGCAATTAGAATGGTATTTGAGCAAACAAGAAATATTAAATATTTACATTAATTACGCCCCATTTGGTGGAACTTTAGAAGGAGTGCAAGCCGCAAGTTATCAATATTTTCGTAAGCCAGCCTTGGCGTTGCGACCTGCTGAAGCTGTCTTATTAGCGGTTTTACCACAAGCCCCCTCGCGATATCGACCAGATCGTTACCCTCAGCGTGCCACACAAGCACGAAATAAAGTCATCGATCGGTTAGTCAAGCAAGGCAATTGGAGTCCACAAAAGGGAAAACAAGTAAAACAAGAGCCAGTGGTGGTATGGAAACCTGAGCAACCTTTTGTAGCGCCGTTGTTAGCAAGGCGATTACATCAAGAAAACCCCAGTAAAGCGGTTATCAATACGTATATTAAACGTGATTTACAACTACAAATTAGTAGTTACGTCGGAGAATACGCCATGTTACAGGGAGCAGGTGTGTCGATGGCGGTGCTGGTGGTTGATAATCAGACACAGCATGTAGTCAGTTATGTGGGCTCTGCCTCGATGTTGGATGCAAGTCGTGCTGGCCACGTTGATATGATTCAAGCTATTCGCTCCCCTGGGTCAACGTTAAAACCATTATTATTCGCTTTAGCGATTGATGACAACTTAATCCATTCACAATCTTTATTAGCCGATGTGCCTCGTTTGAATTCTCGTTATCAACCCGGTAATTTTGCTAAAGGGTTTGATGGTCCTGTGACAGCAACGGATGCATTACAACGTTCTTTGAACATTCCTTTTGTACAATTAATTGAAGCTTATGGAGAACAAAAATTTGTAAATAAACTTGCACATGTATTGTATCCATTACGTATTCCCAATGGTCAAGCTAATGCGTCCGTTATATTAGGAGGCGCGGGGATTTCATTACAAAGTCTAGTAACTTTACATAGTAGTTTTGCTAATCAAGGGTGGGTTAAACCACTTATTTTTAAAAAGCATGAAACTGAGCCTAAAAATCCTAAAAATAATGTAGTTAAAGGACGTAGATTGGTTAGTGATGAAGCGGCTTGGATCACTTGGAAAACCTTAACCGGATTAACTCCTCCAGCACAATTTAGTTGGGGCCTTTCAAAACAAGTGCGTCCATTACTTGCTTGGAAAACTGGTACAAGTTGGTCGAGTCGGGATGCATGGGCAATTGGTAGCACTGAACAATATAGTATTGGTGTTTGGGTTGGCAAACCCAGTGGAGAGCCATTAAAAGGAGCATTAGGAGTGACCACCGCAGCGCCGGCGTTATTTTCTGTGTTGAGCATGTTAAATAATGCAAAACAGGGGAGTTATCAATCTGTCTCAGCAATGCCTGAACGACCATTTAACGTACAAGAAAAAGAGATTTGTTGGCCCGATGGTAGAGCGCGCCACTTAAGTGAAGGTACCTGTGATCGCCGTTTTGTTGCACTTACTAAAGGTGGGGTCACACCGAGAACGCTACAAATAGAATCGAGATTAGCTTTTCATCAAGTGATAGAAAACATTATGATTGATCCCGTTAGCGGTCTGCGTTTATCGGGCCATTGTGGAGCGTTAGTAGCAAAGCATAAAAAAGTCAGTGTATGGCCTCGACAGCTAGAACCTTGGCTTGCCGTTAATGAAAAAAGAGGACACCGTATTCCCATGTATTCTCCTCATTGTTTAGTGATCCCAAAACAAGCTGATGCGCTCACTATTGTGGGGTTATTAAATCACCAACAAATTTATCGGCGGCAACAGAGTTTAATCCAACAAACTGTCTATGCATCTGGTGCTTCAGGGCAAGTTAGCTGGTATTTAAATGGGCAATGGCTAGCAACACAAGCCGGTGCATTCACTTTAAAGCTATTACCTCAATTACAAGGAAAAGCTGAACTCGTTGCCATCGATCAACATGGCGTAACGGGACGAATCACTTTTACCATGAAAGATGATTTAATTTTACTCTAGGTCAGATGTACGTCCGTGTTTATTTTGTAAAGGTGAACTGCCTTAATAATCCTCTAACAGCTTTATGAAAGCCCAACAAATTGTCTTCTCATCATACGCTTAAGCAAAGTAAGTTGAACCTAACTCTAAAATGGGCTTAAATTGATTATTTTTTTATATTTAAAGTGAGAAAAAATGTGCAAATTGCTTATACTCAGCGAAAACGTTTGCCCCTATGCATTATCTTCACTCCCTTAAAAAGAGGATCAGGACTGAGTATGAATAAATTTAATCTTCTTCAAAAGCTGTTATTACTAACACTATTACCATTAGTGATCATTATTGTTTCACTTTCTTCTGTCTCTTACTCTGTAGAAAAAGAAGGACTTGAGCGAGATGTTGCTGAATTTCGTCAATCCTTGATGAAAGAACGTAAGCAAGCACTAAGAGAAGTTACTGAAATTGCGTTAGAGATTATTGCTTATCAAAAATCGCTACCTAATGGTGGTGATATTGATGCTGCATTACGTGATATTCGATTTGGTAGTGCGGGATATTTTTATATTTATGATACCGAAGGTGTTAATATTTTTCATGCTGTAAAACCTGAAATGCAGGGTAAAAACTTTATTGACTTAAAAGACACTAAAGGTAATAAATTAATTGTTGGTTTATTAAATGCAGCTCAAAAAGGGGATGGCATCTATTCATTTTATTTCCAAAAACCAGGTTCTTCTGAGCAAATAGAGAAAATTGGTTATGCCACTATGATCCCCAATAGCAATTGGATGATAGGAACAGGCGCTTATATTGATGATATTGAAAAAGCGATCGCTAACTACTCCGCTAAAGATGAGAAAGCGTTATCTGAGAAAGTGATGTTTACTTTCATGATTTCGGTCGCCTTAATCATTGTTACTTCTATTATCATCTATATCGTCGCAGTTAAAATGGTAAGACCGATTCAACGTATGGCTGATAACTTAAATGATATTGCTAAAGGCGAAGGAGACTTAACACGACGCCTTGAAATTCATGGGAACGATGAAATTGCACAATTAGGTCGTTCTTTTAATTTGTTTGTTGATAAATTGAAAAATATCATAGCTGATATTAGTGAAGCGACGATTGGCATCAATCAAGCTGGACGTGATATGGACCAACAAAGCCGCGGCATTGCGACACAATTAAAAGATCATAACAATGAAACCGAGCAAGTGGTATCTGCTGTTACTGAGATGTCATCAACGGCTAATGAAGTTGCTAGCAATACTAATCAAGTAGCGGAAGCCACACATGCGGTTTCAGAAGATGTGAATCATGCACAAAGTTGTGTTGAAACTTCATTAACAGAAGTTTCTGCTTTAGTAGAAGAAATTAATGGTGCCGCAAGCAGTATGAATGCTTTAACGGAACAATCGCAAGAAATTAATAAGGTGTTGAGTGTGATTGGTGCGATTGCAGATCAAACTAATCTATTAGCATTGAATGCAGCCATTGAAGCAGCGCGAGCAGGAGAACATGGACGCGGTTTTGCTGTGGTAGCGGATGAAGTAAGAAGCCTAGCAAGCCGTACACAAAAAAGTACCCTTGAAATCAATGAAATGCTTGGTGAGTTACATCGTTTAGTAGAGTTATCTGCTAAAGCGATGTCATTGAGCCAGCAGCGAAGTGTACGCTCTGTGGATTCATCTCGTGCGATTTCAGACAGTCTACACTCGGTTACCTCTGGCATTACCGCTATCAATGATATGAGTACTCAAATTGCTACTGCGGCAACACAACAAAGCTCTGTGACGGAAGAGATCACGCGTAATGTTTACCAAATCCAAAGCATTGTGAATTCATTAACTGAAGGTAGTGGTGAAGCTGAAAAAATTGCACGTGGTGTATTAATTGAAGGCAACAAACTAAACCAATTAGTGGGGCAATTCAAAATAAAGTAACAGGATGACGCGCGACGAGCATATTATGCATATGCTTGTTTGCGTTACACTGCTAATTAACTGGTTAGAGCTTTAGTATTTTCATCGCGAGCATGATCTCCGCTTTTATAAAATAAGGTATTCTGATCCCACATTAACCATTTTTTGCTTGTTGTTTGTTATGATTACAAGGATAAAAATACAGAAAAAGAGTCATCTATGCCCCCATCTACACTTTCACCTATTCCTTCATTAACGCTGACACTTATTCGTGGTTTACCGGGCAGTGGCAAAAGTACATTAGCTAAAAAAATGAGAAAAGAAGCACAACATACAACGCAGCATTTAGAAACTGATATGTTTTTTGTTGATGACAGTGGCTGCTATCTATTTCAACCAGCCTTACTCACGCAAGCTCATCATTGGTGCCAACAACAGTGTCAGTATTTCTTAAAGCTACAGCACAATGTCGTGGTAGCAAATACCTTTGTGGAGCAATGGGAGATGCAGCCTTATCGACAATTGGCCAAGCAATATAATGCAACCCTAGAAATTAAAGTCTGCACAGAAAAGTTTATAAGTATTCATGATGTTCCTGCTGAAACAATTAAAAAAATGCAAAAAAAGTGGCAACCCTAGATGCTTGCAATTCAGCGTGCTATCACAGTACCTTTTTAGTCGTTAAATATTTTTAAATAGCAAAAATATGTCACAATTTATTATATGGCAACACAAATATAGTGTCATTCCTCACGCCTCTGCTATTACCTACTACATAGTTTCTACTTTATAGATAATACTGTAGGTCTCTGTTTCTTTTTTAATTTTATGGTTACTAGTTGTTCTTTTTTATTACTGGTTTACGATATAGAAAGCACAGTATTGCCGATTAATTGACTTTTTTCAGATTGAATAAAGTAAACAGACTTACTTTTAGCTCGATGGTAAGGCCTTAAATTAAGGAAATAAGTCTATGCATAACCTCCACGCCGATGAGCAACATATTTTAAAAAATGGCCGCCCGACCATTGCCGTATTAGTTGGCTCAATGTCATCTGCGTACCAAGAGGGGATTATGCGTGGAGCAGCTCATGTGGCAGAAAAAAATGATTATAATGTGATCGGTTATTGCGGCGGAGCGGTTAATTCTACTGACCCTTTATCATTAGTGCGAGATCGTATTTTTGGGCTTGTTGATATGGACTTGATTGCGGGTGTGATTGGTCCCTTTAGCTCCCACTTACGTTTTTTAGATGATCTCTCTAGTCAGGAATTGATCAATCGGTTTGCTACAGTACCAACGATCAATATCGGTAGTTATGTGCAAGAACATAGCAATGTCATTACCGATTATGCAATAGGTTTTGAACAGTTATTCGAACACTTTCATGTTAAACATCAGTATCGCCATATTCTTTTAATGAGAGGCCCTAAGTACCATTCTTCTTCAAATAGTCGTACTGAAATTTATCAGGAAATGTTAAATAAGCATCAGCTGCCCTTTGATCAAGATGCCATTTTATATGCCGATTTAAATCGCTTGTCTGCAAAGATCTCCTTTGAAAAGTTTTTAGATGAAGTAGGTAAACCCGTCGAAGTTGTGATTGCAGTGAATGATAACCAAGCCCTAGGGGTTATTGACGCCTGCAAGGAACGAGGTATTTCTGTTCCCGAAGAGATAGCAGTAATAGGGTCGATGGATACATTAGAAGGCGCCTTTGCTTCGCCTGCTTTAACCAGTGTACAAGAACCGCTGTTCGAACTTGGTAGCGTTGCTGCTCAGGCTCTCATTGAACAAATTGAAGGTAAATCACAACGGGTTGATATTTACGTTTCTACATCATTAGTGATAAGACAATCATGTGGGTGTTTACCTGAGGCTCATTTTAGACCCAATAAAGAACAATGTGACCTGACTAAAGCATTAGGAAAGATAAAAAATAAGGATCTGGTTTTTAAAGAAATTGTGGACTATTTTGAGTCTAAGGTAGTCCCTTATAAAGGCGGAATTATTCGCACTGATGTTGCCTCAGTGATTCATTTATACCAACAAGCCGTCCATGAAAAAGATTTTGATGGTTTTTTAAAAATATTACAAAGCCACTTACAAGACGCAATGAAAACAGAAGAAATTATTCTATGGCTTGAATTGACTGACCGTATACAATTTAGTGCATTACAGTATTTAGAACAGGACAAAGAAGCACTGGATTTGGTTGGTTTTATAGGGCAATTGATCTCTTTAAAAAATAAAATTGAGAAAGTGGCTATTAATTTTCAGCGTTTTGAAGCTGAGTACTATTTGAATTATTTTAGGACTATCGTTAATAACCTCAACTCCTCATTTGATTTAACACGAATAAAAGAATATGCCGTTGATATTTTAAATCTATCAGAGCTACACATCTCTTTGTTTAATGAACTTAATAGCGACCCCCTCCACGCTACTAATATTGTATCTGTTCGTAATAATCAATTTATGCAAATCGAGAATAAAGAATTTGTTGCTAAAAAACTATTGCCTAATGGCCTATTAGATTATCAAGATCGGTTTACATTGATGGTTTTTCCACTGTCTTTCAGAAAAAAAGCATTGGGTTTTATGGTATTGAATTTAAGTAATCGTAAAGGCACTGCCTTTGAGAATCTGCGCGCTATTATTAGTGCTGCATTAAAAAATGAAATTTTGATCCAAGATTTAAAGAATGAGCAAGAACGGTTTAGTGAGATTGCACATAGTTCATCTAATTGGTTATGGGAAACCGATAAAAATAATGAGTTTACCTATTGTTCAAACTCAACGAGCGAAATCATTGGTTATCCACCTGAATTATTGATGCATAAAAGAATTGATGAATTTAATGTCGAAGAAGAGGGATATTTTATCAATAGAATGCATAGTCATGAAGTGATAATTGATTTCGAGTGTTGGTATCAACATAACAATGGCAATGTTATTTGTCTGTTAATTTCAGCTAAACCTATTTTTATTAACCAGGTATTTACTGGTTATCGTGGACTATTTGAAGATGTAACTGAAAAAAAACTACAAGCAGAGAAAATTCAAAACTTAGCGAATTTAGATATTTTAACCAGCTTACCAAACCGCAAGTTATTTCAACATAAACTAACTGAAGTGATTGAATCTTGTCGTGCAGAGAATAAAAAGTGTGCAATTATATGTATCGACGTTGACTACTTTAAGCATGTTAACGATACACTTGGGCACGAAGGAGGTGATTTATTACTTGTTCAATTAACGCAACGTTTACAAAATGCGCTTTCTAAAGAACATATATTAGCGCGAGTAGGTGGCGATGAATTTGTTATTATTGTGCCTGATATACAGAGTGAAGAAAATGTTATTGAGGCTGTCCTATCTATCTTTAATCATATAAAAGCACCTATTTTGATTAATGATAAACCTATTTACAGTACCTTGAGTTTAGGTATTAGCTTGTACCCCAATGACGGTAATGATGTGCAAACATTATTGCAGGCTGGGGATAATGCAATGTATCAAGCAAAATCTCAAGGACGTAATGGTTATGTTTTTTATGATAAATTTTTAGAGCAAAAGAATATACTACGCAATAAATACGAAGATATTTTACGTGAAGCGATCTTGAAGCAGCAATTTGTTTTATATTATCAACCTCAAGTTTCAGTTAATACGGGAAACATTGTCGGTTTTGAAGTACTGGTTAGAATACAAAATAAAGAGCAGGAAATTATTGCGCCCAATAACTTTATCCCATTGGCTGAAGAGCTAGGATTAATTGGTCAAGTCGATGAGTTAATCTTTGAAGAGGGATGTAGACAATATGCTTCTTGGCGTAACAATGGCCATCAAAATATTCGTTTATCTATCAATTTATCGGCACTGCAATTACGTAATGAAAAATTGTTGAATACTTACATAAAGATAATGAAAACACACCATGTTGACCCTAAAGATATCCAAATAGAAATTACTGAAAATGCTTTAATTGAAAATGAACAACTAGCATTGACTATTTTACAGGGATTTAAAGACTATGGTTTGAGCATCGCTTTGGATGATTTCGGTACCGGTTATTCCTCGCTTAACTGTATTAACCTTTACCCTATTGATACGATTAAAATAGATAAAACTTTTGTTAAAGATGCGGTAAATAACCCAAAAAATAAAGCAGTTATTCAAGGTATGGTCCTGATTGCTAGTAGTTTAAATTTAAAAATCATTGCTGAAGGTGTAGAAACCCTCGAACAATATGAATTTATTAAGCAATTAGGATGTCATGAAATTCAAGGTTATTACTTTTATAAACCTTGCCCCGCCGCACAAGCCGAGCTGTTATTGCAACAAAGGGCGGTAACACCTCTTAAATAGACTCTGTAAATAAAATTTTTAGTTACTCTGTGGCGTAAATCATTGGCTTAAAACATTAAATTTACACTCTACTTTAACTTACTGACAGCGCACTATGATTGGTTTGATGCGCTGCTGGCTGCTTGTTTACGGCTATTTTCTGCTCTCCCTTTCAAGCAGTCACTTATCTCCCTCGGCATGCTTTTCATTCGCGCTTCCTTATATAAGTAGCTTGCTGTCTTGCAAGTCCTTACCTTTGCTACTAATTAAACACCCTCAATGGCAGTGACATTAATATTGAGTTACTTTCCAACTAACCTTTTAACTTTCATCTATTTTTAAGACTTATCTTTGTGCCTGTAAAACATGTCAAATAAATTATTTTTGTGATTAAAATTGATTGCTACCTTGCTTTTTGTAATTAAGTCACCATCTAATGAGAGTAATCAATTTTTTCTCTATTAACTAACGCCAGAGAAACGATAGATATGCTAACAATGAGATAAAGGGGTGAGTCGAGGTTAAACAACAGTAGAAATTGTTAAATTAGTGTTTTAAATAGATTGTTTTAATGCTACTGTTTCGACATAATATGCCTGTGGTTATTTTAATGTATGTTTTCATGTGAGTGTTAATTTGATTGTTAATCACAAAAAATAAATAGTCTCTGGGCAAAGAATGAATGGATAAGTTGAACTATTTGTTCAAGTTAAGACACTAATTAAAGTGAGTAAGTAACGGCGATATTGGCGTGAATTAAAAGGCCAAAATACGATCTTTTATAGACTTGATTTAAGTCTGCATAAATAGCGAAGTAGTTGAATATTATCGCGAGTTCTTTGTTCATTTTTAATGGTGAAAAGAGAGTTGATAAATGCATTGAACTTTGAGTGATTTAATTAATCAAAGCGCATTTTAAAGCCCTCTGTAAAGTAGTACTTATACTAGATGGGATGATTGGCTTTTTTATAAGTAAAATATTGATTATAAATAGAATTTAACTTTTTTCAGGTCTCATTTTTAGGAAAAGTTAGGTTTCTAACATGTTAATTTTTTTACCCCTATAGTATATTGAGTATTGACGCTTTATAGGCGTCTGTAATGTTAAAATAAACTTTTATTAAGTGGAGAATTAATATGGCTGTTTCGTTACAAAAAGGTGGAAATGTTTCTTTAGAGAAAGTTGCTCCTGGTATGACCAAATGTTTATTGGGATTAGGTTGGGATTCTAGAGCGACTGATGGCGCTGATTTTGACTTAGATGCTTCTGTGTTTCTACTAACGGCTGATGGTAAAGTTAAATCAGATAAAGGCTTTATATTCTTTAATAATTTAATGTCTGAGTGTAAATCTGTTGAACACACGGGTGATAACTTAACGGGTGAAGGCGAAGGCGATGATGAAGCTGTTAAAGTTGATTTAAGTTTAGTACCTGCTGATGTTTCAAAAATTGTTATCGCAGTGACTATCCATGAAGCTGAAGCAAGAAAACAAAACTTTGGTCAAGTATCAAATGCCTTTATTCGTATCGTAAATCAAGCTTCTAATGAAGAAGTGGCACGTTACGACTTATCTGAAGATTATTCTATTGAAACTGCATTAATTTTCGGTGAGTTATACCTACATAATGGTGCGTGGAAATTTAAAGCGATTGGACAAGGTTTTGAAGGTGGTTTAGGCCCTCTAGCTCGTCAATATGGCGTGCAGGTTTAGTATCTGATCAAGTTTTAATAAAAGATTGGCTGACTTGGTTAGCCAATCTTTATTTTTAAATAAACATTTTAAATAACATTGTGGAGTTTTAAATGGCAATTTCATTACAAAAAGGCCAGAAAATAAGCCTTGAAAAGAGTAACGGTACTGGCTTAACGAATATCTGTGTAGGTGTTAACTGGGGCGCGATCACTAAAAAAGGCTTTTTTGGCGGCGAGAAAAAAGTTGCTGTTGATTTAGATGCTAGCTGTGCTGTTTTTGATGCAAGCGGGAAAACATTAGATGTTGTCTACTTTGGTAAACTAACTAGTACGGGAATTAAACATTCTGGTGATGACCTAGAGGGTGATTTAGACGGTGATGATGGTTTAGATAATGAAATCATTAGCGTGAATCTACCGCAATTGCCTGCTAATGCAGAGCAAGTTGTTTTTGTACTGAACTCATTCAGCGGAAACGACTTTAAAACCATCCCTTTTGCTTCTATCCGTTTATATGAAGGTACACCGAGTCGCGTTGATTCTGTTCATGCCATCTATGATATTGCTAATGATCCACAGTTTGCAGGTTCTGTTTCTATGGTACTTGGTAAACTTTACAAGCATAATGGTAGCTGGAAGTTCTCTGCGATTGGCGAAACAACAGCAGATAAAGGCCTAGAAGGTACAATTAAAACTGTTGCAAATGGTTATCTTTAATATTTAAAAAGTGGCGATGTAACTTTGGCAAGGTAGTGCTACCAATGCAATTTAGCCAATTTCACAGTAACAATATAACGTTTTAGTCATCAAACAAATATTCGATACAGCCTGTCTTGCTATTAGCAAATATTTAGCTTGAGAGGGTGGGGCAAAGGCTGTTCGAGAGAAAGGAATTCAATAAGCTGTTTACAAATTGATTAAAACTGACTCACAGATTGATGACTAAATATAAAAGTAAAAAATAAATCTAAGCCGTTAATTGTATGACTGTTAATTACAGAACTGTTATTTATAGAACTGGTAATTATAGAAGTTAGTTATCGCAATAGGTTCACAATAACTTGTCTGAATTTAACTCCTCATCCTGCATCTATATTTACTAGTGGCCAATATCACTATTGATAGAGTGCGGTTAATGGAATTTATATCGATTTTTCTATATCAACAATTGATATTATTAGACAGCAGTAAAAATTAGTTTATTAGCCACAAGCTACGGCATACAAGTAGTTTATTAATTTTGGAGAGTATCTTGGATACAATATTACCGTTTTTTTATATCATTATTTCATGCTATTTACTTAAATATGCCTGTGATACGTTTGAACAAGCAGCTGGTTACTTAGGCCGTAATTTCGCACCCGGTATAAAAGGCGCAACCGTTAATGCTATCGGTTCTAGCATGCCAGAAATGTTTGTTGTTATTGCTTGTTTGTTTTGGTTTAACGACCCATCATTAGTGATGGTTGCTTTAGGTGTAACAGCGGGCTCTGCTATTTTTAATGGCTGTGTGATCCCTGCTTTATCTATCCTAATGGCAAAAGATGAAAGCGGCAAAAAAGTCGATCATATTGAACTTGATAAGCGCACTTTGTTAAGAGACGTTTTTTGGGTATTAGCGGCAGAAATTGCATTGATCGTGTGTTTAGGTTTTGATCATTTCACTATCTGGATGGCGATTATTCTTAATCTTATCTATGTAGGTTACGGTGCTCATTTATATTACGACTCTAAAAAATACAGTGAAGAAGATGAAGAGTATGAATATGAAGAAATCGAAGATAAAGGCGTGATCGGTAACTTATTTACTTTTAACTTCAATGCATTGTTATTTTCAAATAAAAGTTTTACTTTAATCAGCTCCCTAGTCGTTTTAATACTCGCTATTTTAATCATATCAGGCGCATCACATGTACTGGTTGAAGGTGTATTAGGTAGTGCGACAGTATTAGGTGTTCCTGAGTTTTTTGCTGGCTTAATATTTGGTGCTGCAGCGTCTTCTATTCCTGATTTAATCCTATCGGTGAAAGATGCTCAAAAAGGTGAATATGAAGATGCCGTTGCTAACCCATTAGCTTCTAATACTTTTGATACAACGGTTGCCTTTGCATTACCATTATTAGCATGGTTCCTTATTAATGGGGTTAATTCATTACCATTAGAGCAAGATGCTAACTTGACTATTTTACGTTGGTCAATTGTTGCCATTACTGGCGCAGTAGCAGCAAGCTTATTGTTCAAACATAAGAAAGTAACCAAAGGCGTTGCATATTTCTTATTAGCAATGTTCGGTATTTGGGCTGCTGCAATGTACTTTGTTATTCAATAAAAGTACTTAATGCTCGCAAAAAAGGCTTATTCTTGAATAAGCCTTTTTTTATTGAGTTGCAATAAATTTACACCGAAATGCAGTTTAACAATAAGTGATGTTATATCATTGAGTATAGCTTTAAAATTGCAGCGTCTCGCTGCGTATGGTTTTTTTTAGGTGTAATTTATTCATCACTGATGCTTGTAATAATAATATATGGCGGTCTTAGCTCACGCTGAGCCGATACGATGATTATAAATTTTAAACGTTTAAATATAATTTAATGGTTAATATGAAACATACTTATACAACTGCAGCGGGAGATATCTCCTTAAAGACCGATAATGACAAAGAATGTTTAGATAACATTTTGTCATTTGCCTGCAGACAGAATCCTAAAAGACATTTTATTATTATTAATAAGTTAATTGGTCGATATACGCCTACGGCTCCGAAGGTAATGCGTGAAACTTACGAGCAACTTGTGGAGCAAATCAAACCCGGAGCAAGCAGTTATGTCGTTAGTTTGGCTGAAGCGGCAACGGGGTTAGGTGCTGGCGTTGCAGACAGCTTATCTAAAAGACAAAGCAAGGTTTATTTTCAGCATACGACTAGACAAAAAATAGATGCTAAATTGTGGTTTAGTATTGATGAGGCTCACAGTCATGCCGTCAGCCATCTTTTTTACCAACCTAAAGATGAATTATTAACGGCCATTGCGCAGGTAAAAAGATTGATCCTAGTTGATGACGAAATTACCACTGGGCGAACGATTAAACAATTACTTATTAATTTGATTGATTATCTACCTTGTTTAGAGGAAGTGATTGTGACTTCAATCATTAATTTAGGTGGTCAACAAAGTTTAATTAATAGCGCAGATATCGGTTTACCTATTCGTTATGTATCCTTAGTTGATGCTGACCTAAGCATTGAAAAAAATCCAGAATTTAAGCCGCAATTACCACAACATGCAGATACAACATTAAGCACTTCAAGGGCTTCTTCTGCCGTTGGTAGACGTGGTTTAGCGATGCCCTATGTTAGCGAGTTGAATGAAATTAAATCTGCAAAAAGCACGATTGTTATCGCTGATGGGGAGCATCAATATATTCCTTTTTTATTGGCTGAAAAATTAGAAAAAAGTGGGGTAGATGTCGTATTTCAATCAATTAACCGTTCACCTATTTTGCCCTGTGAAGTGATTCAAAACCAATATAAAATTGAAACCGAATCTAATACCGCGGAACATTATTTGTATAATTATTTTCCTGAAAATAAATCAGTATTTGTGGTCAGTGAGCACCAGTACGAAGGGTTAGAATTTGCCGATGGAGTTAAATGTCACCCATGGAAGTCTTAACCAAAAACAATGATCGCTTATTTGTATTTACTGACTTAGACGATACATTATTTGCGAGTGTAAAAGGGCAAGTTAGTGAACATATGATCCCTTCTACAGTGGGCGTGAACGGTCAACCCTATGCTTATTCTTCAGTACAACAACAAAAATTATTAAACGTAATGATCAAATCAGATGCGATCATTATCCCTGTTACAGGGCGAAGAAGTAGTTCATTTTTGAATTGTAAGTTACCTGCGATCACCAATACTGATTACGCTATTGTTTCACATGGGGCTGTTATTTTAGATAATAAACATCAACTGTTAGATGAATGGAAAGTGTTTTTAGAACAGCAGTTTAGCCTACAACTATGGCATAATAAATTAGTTGAATTGTATGAAAAATTATCTCATTACTTTGAAGTGATCAATAGTGGTGTGCGGGTTAGATTGATTATCGATCATGGCATTAGCACCTATCTTTGCTTAAAAATAAATAAAGATTATGCAGACGCTAAAAAAATGGTACAAGTGAATGACTATCTAGAATCTACCTTACCTAAAGAGATGTTTTTACACGCTAATGGTCGAAACTTTGCCATACTACCTCCCTACGCACGCAAAAAAGTAGCTGT
Organism: Psychromonas sp. SR45-3; assembly: GCF_014163575.1. Classification (NCBI taxonomy): domain Bacteria; kingdom Pseudomonadati; phylum Pseudomonadota; class Gammaproteobacteria; order Alteromonadales; family Psychromonadaceae; genus Psychromonas; species Psychromonas sp. SR45-3. The sequence continues at coordinate 21,511 of NZ_JACJDP010000016.1, read as the reverse complement.
TGATTTCTTAAAAAAAATGATGAACGTAGGTGAGTTGGATACGGTTTTTGCAATGGGTGATAGCCACAGTGATTTGCCATTTATGCAGGACTCCGATTTTTTAATTGTTCCGCAACAAGCACAAATTTTTAAGCAGGAATAAAATAATGAAAGAGCCATTATTAGGCAGTTATTCAAAACAAGATTGCCAGTTTCTATTGAAACAAATTGAGCCTAACTTCTATACAGTGGAAGATAAAGAAAGGTTGATTCAAACAGGGCAATTGCATTATTCACAAATGGTCAGTCAAGAATCAAAGCCCACTGCTGCATATGAACAACTATTTCTTTCACTGACCGCGCAGTATAAACAACAATTAGCCAATGAAATTCTACAGCTGGCCTATTTAATAGAACACAATATTCAACAGGATGTTTGTATTGTGTCTTTAGTGCGCGCGGGCACGCCTATTGGCGTATTGGTGAATAAAGCCATGACTCAATATGCAAATGTCAATGCTCAACATTTTTCGATCAGTATCGTGCGTGATAAAGGCATTGACGTTAATGCCCTTGATTACCTTATCTATGATCTAAAAATACTACCTGAAAGTATAGTGTTCATTGATGGTTGGACTGCAAAAGGCGTGATCACAAGAGAGTTAAAGCAAGCTATTGTTGAATATAATAACAGTCGACAAGTGAATATTGGCGCACAACTTTACGTGATTTCAGACATTGGCGGTACAGCAGATTATTCGGTAACGTTACGTGATTATACTATCCCTAGCGCACTTATGAACTCAACCGTGAGTGGGTTAATAAGCCGCTCTGTGATCAATGAGCAAATTGGTGAAGAAGACTTTCATGGCTGTATTTCTTATCAGCACCTAGAGGATTATGATTATTCAAATTGGTTTATTGAAACAATTTCAGCGTGCTTTGTAGCAAAAGAATATCGACAGGCAGAGTTGATAAGCTTTGAGGAGCGTCAATTACGTCATCAACAAACACAGCAAGCGATTTCTCAACTGATGCAGGAATTCAATGTCAGTGACATCAATCGTATTAAGCCAGGTATTGCAGAAGCCACGCGCGTCATGCTGCGCAGAGTCCCAGACTTGTTAATTGTGAATGACCCGAATAACCCAGATATAAAGCATTTATTACGTATTGCTAATGAAAAAGAAATTAGCATAATTACCTTTCCAGCGATGCCTTTTGGGGCATGCGCATTAATTAAAGATGTCATATGAATACAAAAAAAGTTGCCCTATTTGATTTTGATGAGACCTTAGTACATGAAAACTCACTGAGCTATTTATTTAAATATTTGTTAGGTAGAAAACCCTTATTTTTTTATCTATTTGCGCTTTTTTGGGATCTTAGAGTCTATCGTGGACAGCTTAGATCCCTGATTAAACACCGCCTTTATAAAAAATCATTAGAGGGAAGGGATGCAGAACAAGTTTATCAAGCTGGGTTAGTGAGTGCGGCAAAACTCTCTCAAATAAAAGAAGTGGTGCAACAGATGCATGATCTGCATGAAAAAGGCGTTGAAGTTTGGATCATCACCGCTTCACCACAACCTTTTATTGAAGGTATCGTGGCACAACTAAAATGGCCAGTAGCGCGCGTGATTGGAACATTACTGGAGTCTGAAAAAGGAAAATTAACTGGAGAAATCGGGCCTGAGTGTCAATTAGAAGAAAAAGTACGTCGCTTTAATATGACCATTGAAGAAGATGCTTTAGACTATTGTGTAGAGGCATCCTATGGTAACTTACCCGTAGACATCCCGATGTTAAACCTTGCTCAACATAAGTTTTTTGTAGAAAACGGTAAATTAGATCCCTTTGTAGGGAATTGATATTAATACGCTTAATGCTAAACCTATCACTGGTTTAGTTTAATTTTAATTTGGAGAAGTAAAAATGAGTTTTTGGAATAATATTAAAGAAAAATTAAATGAGGCCAATGAAAATTTACAAAAAAATGTGGGCCAGTTTAAAAATAAAAAATTTGCTGATGCGTCAATGGCAATCTGTGCATTAGTTGCTGCTGCTGATGGTGACATCGATGCAGACGAGCGCAAAAAAACAGCCGGTTTTATTATGGCTAACGATACATTAAAAGTGTTTTCGCCTTCTGACCTAAAAGAAAAGTTTGATTTCTTTTGTAACAAATTAGAAGCTGATTACGATTTTGGTAAAATTGAAGCGATTCAAGCGCTAGGTGCATTAAAAGGCAAACCAGAACAAGCACGCGCTTGTATTCAGTTAGGTATTATTATTGGTGGTGCTGATGGCGAGTTTGATGCTGATGAAAAACAAGTCATTAAAGAGGCTTGTAACGCAGTGGGTATTGCCCCATCTGAATTCGATTTATAATCATCAATTGATATGCAGTCATCAATGCTCAACTGACCAATGACTGCTAAACTAATCAATGACTGGTAGTTAATAAAAGGCTGAAATCTTTCACTAAAGATTTCAGCCTTTTTTATAAGCAGATTTTATCTAAAATGCTAATTAGTTTTTTAAAGCATCTTCTAAAATAGGTTTAAACAAATAAGCTATCCAGTTAACTCTATAATTGCCCCTTCATCATCGTATCTAGTTTTTCCATACTTTGTTCAAAATAGGGGTTGTAGGTTAAGCGTGCCAAGGTTTTACCTTCCTCTCTTGAACCGTAAGAAGAAAACCAAACATCAGCGCCTTGTTCGCAGGCTTTTTCTTGTTCTTTGCTTTGTCCGTTGTTGCATATTCTGATCGCTGCTTGTTGACCATATTCGGCGTTATTAGGTGAAAACAATAATCCCATGTGAGAGCCATTAACAATCTGTAAATCGGGACGATACATGCTGAATCTTGTCGTTTTTTCAATTGATAAATCACGCTCACCTTGCCATATCAATTGATTATTATTATTGATAAATTGCTTTTGAAATACGCTGGTAGGAAATTGAGTATCAATAACGCTATCACCTTCACTTATCATCATAAAAACAGGTTTGTTGTAGGTCGTATTTTTTAAATCATGTTGCACAACTTTCACTGTATCGTAATAAACAGCGGCGCCGTTCATTGGCAAAGAGTTATAGCGTGTATAATTGGTTTCAGGATCTCGGTCTGCCCATGTCATCAGATAACTGGCAGCTTTAGCCCATTTCACTACTGCTGATTCTGGTTTAAAAGCTGGTGAAAATAGTAATAACCCTTCGATACCATCATCATTTAATGCCTCTGATGTCACTAGGTTTGCACCTGTTGAATAACCTCCAAGCCAGAGTTTGTTGGCTTTTGGTTTTAGTAACGCAACATGGTGGCTCACCACATTTTGCCAATCTTTTAATGTTGGTAACATTAAATCTCCAACTTTACTGCCATGTCCGGGTAATAATATTGTTCTAACAAGATAACCCTGCGCAACGAGGTGTTGCGCCACATCCATAAAAGAGTAAGGGGAGTCGCCTAAACCATGTACCAATAATACGGCATCTCCATTCTGATTTTCAGGGATTAATTCAAAGGGGGCATTCGCTTGTAACTCTTTTTCAATATTATCTGTTTTAAATATGCGATGCTGGGATAACCATTGTTTTGTTTCATTAATATACTGTTGAAAATTGTCTTGAGAGTAGCTAGGTAATGATGCCGAAGCGACATAATTAGGATCTGTCTTGGATTGGCTACAGGCCGTTAAAAGAGCAACCGCGCTAATCAAAGCAATACGATAGAAAGATGAAGTCACGATAAAGTCCTATTAAAAATGAATATATAATTAATAACTAAGTAGTTTATTTACGCTCAACTTATTTTCATTTAATTTATTGAGTGCGCATCTCAGCTTGTCGCATTGGCATCGCATCAATCTCTGAAAATAGTACTGCTAAATCAAGGTGTTGTGCAGTCCATTTTATAGCACCGTCTTTACCAATTAAGAGCACTTTATCTTGCTCCACCTGCGTATTTATTTTGTAATGTTTCACTATGTTAGATACAAGGCTGTCGGTCATATTACCGTTGAAGTTGCTACTTATGGTGTCATTTTGCATGATGAACCAAGCAATATCACGCTCATTAAGCTCAGTTTCATGTTGCTCAAATATGTTAAATATTCTGTCTTGGTTATTGATGGTACTAACGACAATGATCCTATTTTCCCACCTTAGTGGAGAGAGGTCTGTAAGCATCACTAACTCCTTAGCCTGAATAGACAAACTAAAGATAAAAAAACAAATAATGTACTTCATATTTTATTCCCTGCTCAATAGATACCCATTACGTTAAATAGCTGCTCTTTGTTGTATTATTTCTGCGTTATAAAATGTAGCAAAGCTAACAGGCCTAAAAAAATTGTTAGCTGTTGTTAGAGCATGTTCTGTTTTTAAATACGTAATGAAAGCGTTATAAGATCAAAAAGAAGGTCATCGATAAAGCCATTTCGCTACTTGCTGTTAGATAGTAGATAGTAGATAGAAGAAAGGGGGGCATATATTAAAATGTTTGATGCTCTGTGGCCGAGTCGCTTCTAGGGCGTTCGAAAGTGGAGATAATATCAGCTCAAATTATTCACATATCACTTGAATCTAAGCCAATCATGAATAAGCCATTACAACAGTATTTGCTTGGTTAGCACAACTCGCTAATAGCCACATATTTCATTCATCACACTAAAATATCAGTGTTTTGTCTAAAAATATGTGGCCAGCTTATGGTTCTCTTGGTTTTAATTGCTATTTCACAACAGGGTACATTGGGTAAAACACTCCGCACATTTGCTGTGCAATACGAATAACTTGGTGGCTATAACCAAACTCGTTATCATACCAAACATATAAATTAACACGTTTATCACTAGTAATCGTTGCTTGCGCATCGACGATACCGGCGTGAGAATTCCCCACGAAATCGGTTGATACCACTTCTGAAGAGTTAACCCAATCAATTTGCTTCTGCACGGAAGAATACAAAGACATTTTACGAAGAAAATCATTAACTCCTTCTGTAGTTACATCACTCTTTAGATTCAAAGATAAGATGGCCATCGATACATTAGGGGTGGGTACACGAATAGAGTTACCCGTTAATAACCCTTTCATTTCAGGGAATGCTTTTGCAACGGCAGACGCAGCTCCTGTTTCAGTAATAACCATATTCAATGCCGCAGCACGACCACGTCGATCACCTTCATGATAGTTATCAATTAAGTTTTGATCATTAGTATAAGAGTGGATAGTTTCCACGTGACCATTAACAATGCCAAATTCATTATCAATCACTTTTAATACAGGTGTTATTGCATTAGTTGTGCACGAAGCGGCAGATAATATAGTATCCGATGCTTCAATGACGTCATTATTAATACCGTAAACGACGTTCTTAATATCTCCCTTACCTGGAGCCGTCAGTAAGACTCGCGAAGCACCTTTCGCTTGCAAGTGACGCTCTAATCCAGCTTGATCACGCCAGATACCGGTATTATCAATGACTAAAGCATTTTCAATGCCGTATGCTTGGTAATCCGCATTTTCAGGCGCATCTGAATAGATAACTTGAATATAATTACCGTTAGCAATAATCGCATTTTTTTCTTTGTCTATAGAGATAGTGCCTCGAAAAGAGCCATGGATAGAATCTCGACGCAATAGGCTTGCACGTTTCTCAAGGTCACTTCCTTTACCTTTACGAACCACTATCGCACGTAAACGCAAACCATTACCGCCACCTGATCTTTCAATAATAAGGCGTGCTAATAAACGGCCAATACGACCAAAACCGTAAAGCACCACATCACGATTTTCTTTTGTCGCAGGACTATTTTGACCAAGTGCACCTTTAAGTTCTTCATTCAAGAAAGTCTCAAGATCAGTTGCATTCTCTTGATTACGGAATTTAACAGCAAGCTTACCTACATCAACGTGAGCGCGATCTAGATCCATCGACATCATCGCATTAATGATGGGAAAGGTTTCTAATACAGAAAGTTCTTGGTCTTCCATATGGCGAACAAAGCGATGAGCTTTTAATAAGTCAATAACAGAACGATTTATAATAGGGCGGCCGTATACAGAAGTCACAATGTTCTTTTTACGGTACAAAGCACCAATCATTGGTATCATGGTTTCTACTGTCGACTCGCGATCCGACCAATCTTGCATACAGGTATTAGAAATAGCTTGGTTCATGCGTTTACCTTTCATTTATAATATTATGTTTCTGCAAAGGAAAAGAGCCTTGCTCAATCCCTAAAAATGAGGCCTAGATTATGCTCGTTTGACTCGTATTGACAAAGCAAAAGCTTGAATGTGTTATGAAAAATGAGATCGCGTAGATGTTAAAAGAAATAGCTTATATTGTTAAATATTTTTTATGTGACTTATAATTTAATTATCAATATTATCAGATTAGATATTTCTTTTGGTTCTTATCGCCAAAGCCAATATTAGCCCTGAGAGTGTTAAATTTTGGTTTTATAACTCTTCTGCGCTGGTCTGTTCAGGTTGATGCTTATTTTAAGTGATGTCGCTTTGTCGGCGACACACCTTTTTACTTTTTTGTAGATAGCAAACCCTAAGATTTATAAACACTTTTTGTAATAAAAATGGTAACTTAAATCATCTCTATTTATACATTATTAGAAGGAATTTAAGGTGACAAATCTACCGATCGGTGGCAATCAGCAGCTTACTCAGCATGCCTTTACATTAACGCATAACTTAGCGGAGCCTATAGACGTATCCATATTTTTACTGGATGCGACGGCAAAAATTGCTGTCGACGAGGATATGATTTTTTATGGTCTTCCGACTTCACCTTGCGCAGGGGTTAAGATTGTTAATCAGACGATTGAATTTAATCTTGATAAAATCCCTAGTCGTATTGAAAAGCTTGCTATTACTGCGACGTTAGAGAGCGTAGCATCCTGGGGAAAAAATACTGCGTTAAGCACTGCTCAATTTAACTGTGTGGTTGATACGCTAGATCGCCCTGAAAAAGCACTGATCTTATTGGAGTTGTATAAGCGTAATGAGCAATGGAAAGTGAGGTTTGTTGCACAAGGTTTTAATGGTGGTTTAGCGCCACTAGCAGAACATTTTGGCGTGGAATTAGAAAAGCCAAGTACAAATGATGCACAGCCAACACCAGCTAAACCTTCTGCAGAAAATGGAGTTGCTACATCTACTACATCGAGTGCATCTGCAAAGGTTAATTTGAGCAAAATAAGTTTAACAAAAGCACAACCCAAGGTGGATTTAACTAAGCGTGCCGGTACGTTAGGATTAATTAAAGCGAATTTGAATTGGACGCAGGCATCAGGCGGTTTTTTCAGCTCAGCTATTGATTTAGATTTAGGTGCTTTTGTTGAGCTTAATAATGGACAAAAGGCGTTGGTCCAAGCGCTAGGTAAGCGCCTTGAATTTACACCCTATGTGGAACTGTTAGCCGATGACCGAACGGGGAAAAGTGTCGATGGTGAGTGGTTGCATATTAATGGCGATAAAATTCAAGATGTTAAACGGATAATCATTTTTGCTTTTATCTATGAAGGTTCACCGAACTGGGAAAAAGCCAATGCACAGGTAACAATACATGTACCTGATATGGCTCCGATCGAGTCAAAACTTACCGAAAAAAGTAAATCAAAACGATTTTGTGCGATCGCAGAAATAAAGGTCACTAATGGCAATGTGCAGGTTGAACAGTTAAATAAATTATTTGATGGCCATAAAGATTGTGACCAACACTTTGGTTGGGGATTTACTTGGACCGAAGGGCGTAAGTAAACATTAACAATGTAAATCAATGAGGAGCGTTAGTCATTCAGTGTTGTTTTGGCTAACGTTACTTTTTAAATAATTTGTGAGGTAGCGGTTATACGCTCAAATCAAGCCTCCATGACTACAGCGAATTGGTAGCTTGTTCTTATTACCCTTTCTCTAAAGCTTATAAAGCTTAAATTGAATTCATAAACGTTAAGTTTTAATGGCTAGGCTTTAATTGCTTATCTTAACCCCCTACATTTTGATTAAATATCTTCTGTATCTAAACCAGTATCACCAATATTAATAACATTTGATGTATAATAAAACACTGTTTTAAAATTTATTGCTGTGAATTCCATTTGTCTGTATATTTAAGTTATTGACCTTTAATATCTATATCGTAATTAAACCGTAATTAAACAGTATCAAAGCTAGAAACATTTAATTAACGGAATTGGGATAATGTATTTTGATATAAAAATTATTTATTATTTAAAAATGAGTAAATACAGGCGAATGAATTTGGCCTTATTAAACCTTATTGACAAAACGAACGGCGAATAGCACAGGAGTAAAATATGAAAATAGCGTTAATGATGGAAAATAGTCAAGCAGGTAAAAATGCGACCATTTTAAATGAATTAAATACAGTAGTCGGGCCGCTTGATTATCCTGTTTATAATGTTGGAATGAGCGATGAAAATGATCATCATTTAACGTATATCCACCTTGGTATTATGGCGAGTCTTTTACTCAATGCTAAAGCCGTTGATTTTGTTGTTGCCGGTTGTGGTACTGGTCAAGGTGCGATGATGTCATTAAACATACACCCAGGAGTGGTATGTGGTTATTGCTTAGACCCGTCCGATGCTTTTCTATTTAATCAAATCAATAATGGCAATGCGCTGGCTTTGGCTTTTGCAAAAGGTTACGGCTGGGGCGCTGAGCTAAATGTACGTTATATCTTTGAAAAAGCATTTACCACGGGAGAGCGTGGCCAGGGTTATCCTTTAGAGCGTGCAGCACCGCAACAAAGTAATGCGAGCATTTTAAATGATGTTAAGGCCGCGGTTGTTAAAGAAAACTATTTAGACACATTACGTGCTATTGACCAAACATTGGTTAAAACGGCAGTATCGGGCGAACGTTTTCAACAATGCTTTTTCGATAATTGCCAAAATCCCGAGATTAAAGAATACGTACAATCTCTTCTTGCTTAGCTTAGTTGGATTGTTAAAGGTTACCTAGTCTTATAAGGCCCTAGCAGGATAGAACGACTTTATAATATTGATATAAGTACCTATTCTAAGTATCTATAGTAAGTACCTATATTAAATACATATAGTAAGTAGTAAGCCTCTGCATCACTATCTACATAAAATGGCGATTACAGTAAATTTTTCATTATTAATCGCCATCGCCACTCACTATTTTTTTTATAAAACAAGAAAATTACTGTCAATCAGCAAGTAATTAGCATTAACACCGCTAGCCACTCCTTTCTACTCAGGTTATTCTAGTCAAACAAGATCGCTTTAATTTATCCATATTAGTTTAATCTATTCAATCTCACTTAGTCACGGGTCCGCTGCTATGTTTGAACAAGTAAAAGAGTTTATTAACCCCAGTAAAAATCCTGATCTCAGCCAAGCGCAAAAAATTCAGCATGAGTATTTACCAACGCTATGGTTAGTAGGCAAAACAGGGGCGGGTAAATCTTCTTTTATTCAAGCGTTAACTGGACTGTCGTCGGTAGAAGTGGGTAACGGTTTCGAGCCTTGCACCATGACTGCACAAGTTTATGACTTTCCGCAACAAAAAGCTGTGATGCGATTTTTAGATACACGCGGCTTAGGCGAGGCAGATTATGATGCCAGCGAAGATATAAAAGAGATCAGTAAGTCTGGTAATGCGATTGTGGTGGTGATGAAAGTTGATGAACCAGAACAAAGCGCGGTGTTGGATGCTTTAAAACAAATTAAAAAAAGCAAAAATATTGAGTATTTATTATTGATCCATAGTGCGGTTTTATTAACTAATGAAGCGGATAGAAAACGACAAATTGCATTTAATGAAATGCAAGTGCGCGACATTTGGAATAACCCCTTTAACTCGGTCAGTGTAGACTTTGAGGCTGCTGAAGGAGGGGTTTATAATGAGCAGTTATTAATTTCAGAAGTCACAAAAATACTACCTATTTTAGGTTTGCTGGTGGAAGATAAAGCACATTCCGATATTGAAAATGCAAACTTTAATCAAGTACAAAAAGAAGTGCTGTGGTATTCCGGTAGTGCTGCTGCTAGTGATTTGATTCCGGGTCTTGGTTTGGTGACTGTGCCAGCTATTCAGGCGAAGATGTTACATAGTTTGGCTAATCAATATGGTGTGCAGTGGAATAAACGCACATTTACAGAGCTAACCGGCTCATTAGGCAGTAGTTTTGCCTTACAGTATTCAGCTAAACTGGGTGCAAGACAGCTTATTAAATTAATTCCCGTGTATGGACAAACGATTGGTGCCGCTGCGGCAGCATCGATGAGCTTTGCTACAACCTATGGATTAGGCCGCGTTGCCTGTTATTATTTTTACCATAAGCGTAAAGGTGAGCCGATATCTGAACAGGTGATGCAAGATTTATATAAAAATGCCCTTAAACAAGGTAAGGCGGCGGTAGGATATGAAAAAAATTAAACAACTCTTTTTACTTTTATCGCAGTTATCTGGTGGGCGTTGGGGGATTGCTGTCGTATCGGCTATTTTACCTGTGTTGGTGATGGTGGGATTTGGTTTATTTTTGGCTATTCAATACGATTATCTGCTTTTTTTATCTGTTTGTATTGCGGTTAGCACGCTGCTGATCAGTCTGCCTTTATGGCTAATTAATCGTCATCAAGAAAAACATCGTGTTCAAGATAAACAAAATAAGCTCAATAAAAATAGTGCGCAGGTTGATGATAGTTTGGTTAAGGTTAATAACGATTGGTCGACGCATGAAGTGGCTATCTGGGAGCAGTCTAAGATCCAGGCTCGTCAATTGTTAGGTGCTGATACAGAGTGGCGAGTGTTGGATAAAGTTGCCTATCAGCTGATGAGTTTTGTTGCACATGCATTTGATAAAAAAGGGTTAGATTTTTCAATTCCCGAAGGTTTGCAGTTATTAGAGGAAATAAGTCGACGCTATCAATTAGTGGTTAAGGAGTATATTCCTGCCATCGAGTTGGTTAAAATTTCTCATTTAACAAGTGGCTATAAAGCTTATGACCAATATGGTGAAGTAGGTCAAAAAGCGATTAAAGTAGCTATTTGGGCTAATTATGCAAAAAACTTATATTTAAATCCTGCTAAATTTGCCACTGATATTATCAAAGATCAATCTACCTCGGGCATGACTAAAGGTTTATTTGAAAATATACAGATGCAAGCCAAGCAAGCTCTATTGGATGAAGTGGCCTCTGTTGCGATTGATTTATACAGTGGCCGATTTAACTTTGAGCAGGGCAGTGTCACCGCTTCTAACATTGCGACGCAGGATGCTCAGCGAATGGCGGCTGATTTAGAGCCAATACGTATTGTTATTGTCGGGCAAACTAATGCAGGTAAATCATCGGTTATTAATGTACTCAAAGAGCAATTAATGGCCGAAGTGGATGTTTTACCTTGCACCGACGGCACGGTTGCTTATCAAGCAAGGTTAGATGGCATTGATATTCGACTGATCGATTTACAGGGCTTAGATGGTAAGCCTAAAACAGAGCAAAGTATGCTGGTTGAAATGACTAGTGCAGACCTTATTCTTTGGATCTTAAAAGCTGACCAGCCTGCACGCGCATTGGATAAAAACCTTAAAACTAAGTTTGATGTCTATTATGACGATGTAAAGCATATCTCTCGTAAAAGAGCGACGGTAGTTGGGGTAGTTAATCAAGTTGATAGGCTTAAACCGGTTGATGATTGGCAACCTCCCTATGATTTAATACAACCGGACTTAGTTGAAGCAAAGGCAGCCAAAGCGAAGATCATTAAGCAAGCGATGGATTATAATCAAACCCTATTAACGCCGGATAAAATAATTGCACTTTCAATTAGCCCGAATAAACCACACTTTGGTATAGAAAATCTGAAAAACATGCTGCAAGCAGAGATTGAAAATGCAAATAATGTGCAGCGCAATAGGCAGCGACGGGAAGCAATAGGCAAAAGCATTGGTATCAAAAAGCAGTTTGATCGTGCCCTGCATAGTGGCAAAAAACTTTATCCTAATTTGTTAAGAGCCGCTGCACCAAAGTTAAATGAAATAGTGATTAAAAAATTGAAGAAGAAACCTTAACTTCTATTATCGTCCCATCAAAACACAAAAAATGAGTATTTAATGCGGTGAGTATCAGAAGACCTTGTAAATGATTTACAGGGCCAAAACATTAAACACTTTTATTCTCACGGCTTTCATTGGTTTTAAAAGTCATTAAGCCCCAGTATCATGCCTTAATTTTGTGCGCCGTGTTACTTGCAGCTGACTTGCATTTCTTATATTAAGTTGTACTTTAAGCGCTCTTTGACCTTCTATCAGGCTATTTATCATCATGACATCAATCACTTCAAGCATTTTCGGTCGCCTCTTTGGTCACCGTACGGAAATTAACTTTAATGCCGAAGGGGTGATTATTTGCGTTGATAAAGTTAAATCAGAAGCTAATTGGACCGCGTTAACTAAGCCACCTGTGTTCATTTCAGCATGGCTTGGTCAAACTTTAATTGTTGAATCTAACCATAAATACTATCACTTAAGTAAATTAAGCTATGACGCCGCTAAGTGTTATAAGCATCAATGCCAGCAGTGGTGGATAGAAGCGAATCAACAGTCACTGATACAACTAATAGTTAAGATAGAACCTTTTATTAGTCGTCAATACCTTCGACAATCAGTGCTAAAGCGACTACTCAAGGCAGTAACCCTAGAGTATGAAAAGTGGTTTCCCTGGGTTTTATCTGCTAAACGAGTACCTATATCACTAGCACCTTACTTAGAAAAACTATCACGCTACCGCCATTGGCAAGTGGCGCAGATTAACGCGTTTCGTGACGCTTATATCAAGCAACAACTTCAACAATATCAATCATTTTTTGATGCAGTTGAATCTAATCCATTAACTGCAATGCAACGTCGAGCTTGTGTGATTGATGACGATAACAATCTGTTATTAGCAGGAGCTGGTACAGGTAAAACCAGCGTGATGGTGGGGCGAACAGGGTATTTACTTAAAAGCCAACAGGCAAAAGCTAGTGATATATTATTATTAGCCTATGGCAGAAAAGCAGCGCTTGAAATGGATCAGCGTATTAAAGATAAGTTAGGCATTGATACAATCAAAGCTTCTACGTTTCACCATTTAGGCTTGAGTATTATTGCCAAAGTAGAATCTGCACAACCTAATCTATCGCATTTTGCTGAAGATCAGCACGCTAAAGCTAAATGGGTACAAGACTGTTTTGAGCAATTAATTAATCAACAAGCAGAGTATAGACAAGCTGTATTCACTTATTTTAGTCGCTATTATTTTGCAGAAAAAAATCACTTTGAGTTTGCTAGTTTAGGTGATTATTACCAATACCTCACAGACAATGATATTCGTACTTTGAAAGGCGAACAGGTTAAAAGTTTTGGTGAATTGTATATTGCCAATTGGTTATTTAATCATGGCATCGACTATCAATATGAAGCTCACTATGCGCTTGATGTACGCACTATTGAGCGTAAACAGTACCAACCCGACTTCTTTTTGCCCACGTTTAATCTGTATATTGAGTATTATGGTATTGATGAAAATGGCGATACTGCACCCTATATTGATAGGGAAGATTACCATGCGTCTATACAATGGAAGCGGCAAACTCATCAACAACATAATACTGAGTGTATCGAATTAACCTATGCGATGCATAAACAGGGGATGCTATTAAGCCACTTAAAAAAATCCCTTTCAGCTCAGGGTATACAGTACCAGCCGTTACCTGAACAAGTGATATTAGCTAACCTCAAAGAAACCGGGCGTATTAGTGTATTAGCTGAGCTTTTTTCCTCCTTGGTGGGGTTGTATAAAGCGGCTTGTTTAGATCCATTATTAGAAAAAAAAGTTATTGCGAATGCAGCTGACCCTACGCAAACCAGTAAAGCCTTACAGTTATTGCAACCTATCTTAACCGCATATCAAGCATTACTAGACGCTCGTAATGAAATTGATTTTGAAGATATGATCAATAAAGCTTTGCGGTATATTGAAAATGGCCAATTTCGTTCACCTTGGCGTTATATCATGGTTGATGAATTTCAGGATATTTCTGAGCCACGTGCTCGCCTTGTGAAGGCTTTACGTGATAATCGTAAAAGCTGCTCAATATTTGCAGTCGGTGATGATTGGCAGGCTATTTATCGTTTTAGTGGTGGGGATGTGTCATTAACAACTGAATTTGAGCAGTATTTTGGCGCCAGTACACAAACACAGCTGGATCAAACCTTTCGATTTAATAACAGCATTGCAAGAGTGGCGACTGAGTTTGTTAGTAAAAATCCATCACAGTTAACTAAAACTATCGATGCAATTAAACAGGTTGATAAACCAGCTGTCTCTATTTTACGTAAAAGTGTCGTGAATCAAGGTGTTAATAATGGTTTCACTGCTAATAAACAACAAACACAAAGCATTGCTGAAGTTGCCAACGGTGCACTAGCGGAAGTATTAACTGCCATTGCTAATAAACCTCATCAACACGACAAAATAAGCGTATATTTATTAGCACGATATTGGTTTCAGTTACCCGATAAGCAAACCTTGGCTCAGTTCAATAAACAGTACCCAACACTGTTTATTGAAAATCAAACTTTTCATGCTTCCAAGGGGAAAGAGGCGGATTTTGTTGTGATCATGGGGATGACATCGGGCAAACTTGGTTTCCCTTCTCAAAAAGCCACTCCTGCCATTATTGATGCTTTATTAGCTAAGCCTGAAGATTTTGAATATGCGGAAGAAAGGCGTTTAATGTATGTGGCATTAACACGGGCTAAAGAGCGCGCTTATATTATTGCAGATATGCTTGATGGCAGTGATTTTGTTAAGGAGCTGGTGGATGGTTACGATGTTGAATTAAATGAATTCGGTATATCAATTAGTCAGACATTAGTGGATAAAATTACCTGTATGCTGTGCGAAACTGGCACGCTAATACCGCGTAAAGGACGTTTTGGACACTTCTTTTCATGCTCGCATTTTCCTCGTTGTGACCATAAAGAAAGAGGCTGTCGTCAATGTGATACGGCAATGACAAAAAGCAAATATACTGGTTTTAAAACATGCCTTAATCCAGCTTGTTCTGAAATAGTGCCTGTATGCGATCAGTGTGGCGCAGAAATGGCGTTAAGGAAAAGCAAAAAAGGTGAATTTTGGGGATGTCGGAACTTTAAAGGTAATGAGCCGATGAGTTGTAAAAATGGTATTGATAAAGCCAAGTTACAGTGGCCAAATTAACTGACTGAAATTAGTTTTCAGCCGGTTATTTTTCTAATCATTAACTATTTTATAAACTTTATTGTTTTAGCGGATTCAACATTGAAGTTCAACTAAAGGGTAATATGTTGTTCAAAAATAGGTAAAAATTCATCCCTTCTATGGCTGACTAATAACATGGTGCTGTGTTGTTGAGTGGCTAGGTGCTCTAGGAAATTAAGAACACGGTGTCTATTTAACTCATCTAGACCCTGTGTTGGCTCATCTAATATTAATAAATAAGGTGATTTAACTAGGGCTCTGGCAATTAAAGCCAGTCGTTGTTCACCGTAACTTAAACTCTGAAATAGGCTTTTCTGCTGATCCAATAAACCAATCTTTTCTAGCCATTGCTGTGCAATGTTAACTTCGTGAGCTGTGGCCTGTTGATACATACCAATAGAGTCATAAAAACCCGATAATACCACGGTTAACAATTCGCCATTAACACGGTACTGGCGGTGTAATTCAGAGCTAACTATTCCCATGTTCTTTTTAACATCCCAGATAGTTTCTCCAGAACCTCTTTTGTAACCTAGTACATGAATATCGTTGCTATAACATTGTGGGCAATCACCAGTAATCAGCTGCATTAAGGTTGATTTTCCACTACCGTTAGCCCCTGTTATCAAGGTATGTTGCAGTGGTTTTATTTCAACGTCTAAATCCTCAAAAACATTAACGCCGCCATAATGGACAGTACCTTTGTTTAGTTTCACTAGATAAGGATGATTATAATCAGATAATTGCTGTATGTTTTCTGGCCAAGGAATGTGGTCAGGCACTGGACTTAATAATGCATCTAATTGATTTTTAGTTTCAATATCATCGAGCTGGCCAATTACATCTACTCGGCCACGCTCAATAAAGGCGATGTTATTACACCACTTTGGAATATCTTGGCGATTACTTAGCATCAGCACAATGGTGAAGCCTGTATGAGATAAACGTGCTAGCGCATTGGATAAAGTTTCACAGGATTGTACGTCTAAACTATCAAAGGGATTGTCACAAATTAACAGTTCAGCACCGCTAAATATAGCTTGTAGAATTAATAACTTTCTACTTTCACCCGTGCTCAATTGAATGTAGCGTGTTTGCATACGATGGCTGAGTCCGAACTCGCTAATCAGTGGGTCGTTCCATCTATCTTGCGGTAAAAAATCTTGCGCTTTGGTGCCAACATCGTTTGCATCCACATAGTCTGGCGCTTCCATTGCTAGCGTGTTTTCATAGGTTTGTTGCTGTGCTTCAAAAGAAATAATACCTACTTTTTCTTTACTCGGCAGAGTGAGTTGATCCACTTTGTCTATTTGTAGATCGCCAGTTAAAAGCTGATCAATATATTGTTTTCCTGAGCCATTACGGCCTAATACGCACCAGCTTTCATTGTTGCGTATTTGCCAATGATCGATGGTTAATTTTTCATGTGCTAAATTTACAATATTTATCATAGAATTATTCAGTCTGGTAAAGTGATTAAAAATTTATTCTGCCACAAAGTTAAATAAATGAGTAAGTTATAATTACTAATTTTAAGAGTGATTTTTGCTGTCATTACCGTGTTTTTCATTACTAGCTCAGTCACAAGCGCTGTTGATTTTACTGTTTATTGATAGCTGTTAACGCAAGAATAGTGGTATTAGTTGGCTTCCTTTCTTGTAAATAAGGTTATTTCAATATCGCTAAGAGATCATGAAAGGGGACATTTAACCATGCCATAAATGTTTACATAGCATACTGATGAAAATTAATGTGACTCAATTCAATAAATTAAAGCATGGTCTCATTTATCGCTTGCGAACCCTGTGATTATGGTTAATACCTTCAAATATAAGCTTATTTAATGTACTATGTTGTTTCGTTTGCTATGTTAATCCTCATCTTTTAGTCATAAATTCTAATTTTTAACCGTAAATGCAAACTTCATTAATAAGGATATTAATATGCGTAAACTCATCTCATCTTCATTACTACTTGCCTGTGCTTCTTTCACTTTACCTGCTGCGGCAAGTGAGTGTGGCAAAGTAACTATTGCTGATATGAACTGGGCTTCTGCAACCGTTATTGCCAATGTTGACCGCTTTATTGTTGAACATGGTTTTGATTGTGATGCTGAGCTTGTACCTGGCGATACCATGCCAACCGGTGCTGCAATGATTGAAAAAGGGCAACCTGATATTGCACCTGAATTCTGGAGTAACTCAATGCGTGAAGCATTAGATAAAGGAGTTGCTGAAGGTCGAATTCGCTATGCTGGCACAACACTGACCGATGGTGGAGAAGAAGGTTTTTGGGTACCTGCCTACATGGTTGAGAAAGACCCTACATTAGCCACTATTGCTGGTATTAGAGCCAATGCAAAATTGTTTAAACACCCTGAAGATCCAACTAAATCTGCCTTAATGGGCTGTCCTTCAGGTTGGAACTGTCAAATTTCAACTAGCCAATTGTTTACAGCACTTGATTTAGAAGCTTCTGGTTTTGAGTTATTAGATCCAGGCTCAGGTGCAGGTTTATCTGGTTCAATTGCTAAAGCTTATGAGCGCAAAGAGGCTTGGCTAGGTTACTACTGGGCGCCAACATCTGTTTTAGGTAAATACAAAATGGTTAAAGTAGATTTTGGAACGGGTATCGATAAAGAAGAGTTCGTAAACTGTACCACTCAAATCGATTGTTTAAATCCTAAAGTGACTATGTACCCGCCTTCAGCAGTGGAGTCAGTTGTCACTGAAGATTTCGCGAAAAGAGCGCCAGAGGTAGTGGCTTATCTTGCTGGTCGTTCATTTACTAATGAACAAATGAATGCGTTATTAGCTTGGAAAGAAGACGAACAAGCCGATGGTGATTATATCGTTGAGTATTTCCTAACTAACCATGAATCAATATGGACGCAATGGGTTGATGCACCTACCGCTGCAAAAGTTAAAAAAGCATTAGCAGAATTATAATCCTTCCTATAAAGCCTAGTTAAACTAGGCTTTATTACCTTCTAGGCAAGTAAATAACTTACACTGTATCAATTTTAGCGTTCTACTTAGCTAGATATTTACCTAGGTCGGTTAGAATTTTTTCAGGAGAAAAAATAAAATGTCAGACAAGTCATGGATGTCAGAAATCCCGCAGCTTGATCGTCAAGAATTAAGAGATTTTAAAAAATTATTAGATGGTCTATTTCGTGACTTCTCACGTGAATACGGCGATGCTATTCAATCTTTCTTTGACCCATTATTAAGCACCCTCATTTGGTTTGAAAAATTACTATTATCAACTCCTTGGTGGTTAGTTATCGCTGTTCTAGCTGCTTTCTCATACGCAGCCAGTCGTTCGTTTAAACTAACTATTTCAGTCGCGGCAGCTTTTGTCATCATTGGTTATTTCGGTATGTGGGAAGATACAATGCGCACCATGAGCATGATCATTGTTTCTACCTTGTTGGCGATTCTAATAGGGATGCCGATTGGCGTCGCTATGGCGCGATCTAATCGAGTGCAATCGCTTGTTACCCCCATTTTAGATGTTATGCAAACGATGCCTGCTTTTGTTTACTTGATTCCAGTGGTTATGTTACTGGGTATCGGTAAAGTGCCGGGTGTGATTGCGGTGATTATCTATGCGATTCCTCCAGTAATTCGTTTAACAAACTTAGGTATACGCCTTGTTGATAAAGAAGTGTTAGAAGCTGCCACCGCTTATGGTGCGAGCCCAATGCAGCGATTATTTGGCGTGCAAATTCCGTTAGCAATGCCGACTATTATGGCTGGTATTAACCAAACTATTATGATGGCATTAGCCATGGTAGTTATTGCATCAATGATCGGGGTGAAAGGATTGGGACAACCAGTATTACAAGCGATTAGTAACCAGTACTTTACACAGGGTTTATTAAATGGTCTTGCGATTGTGGCATTAGCGATCATTTTTGATCGAATTTCACAAAGTTATGCAAAACGTACGTTACAAAATTTTGGGGGGCATTAAGATGAGTTCGAATGAAAATAACGCTCCTTTAATTAGTATTAAAAATCTATATAAGATTTTTGGTAAAAATGAGAAAAAAGTTTTAGAGGAAGTAAAAGCAGGTAAATCTAAAGAAGCTATTTTAGCAGAAACAGGACATACCGTTGGCTTAGCGGATATTAATTTAGATATTTATCCCGGTGAGATATTTGTGATCATGGGCTTATCAGGCTCTGGTAAATCAACATTGATTCGTCACTTTAATCGTTTAATTGATCCAACAGCAGGTGAAATAGTGGTTGCTGGTGATGACGTGATGCAGTTAAACGACAAAGACCTACAAAACTTCCGCCGTCAAAAAATGGCGATGGTATTTCAACGTTTTGGTTTAATGCCGCACCGTACTGTTCTGCAAAATATTACTTATGGCCTACAAGTTCAGGGTGTGGCTAAGAAAGATCGTGAAGAGCGTGGTAATGAATGGTTAAAAACGGTGGGTTTAGACGGGTATGCAAAACAATACCCAGGCCAACTCTCTGGTGGACAACAACAACGTGTTGGCTTAGCGCGTGCACTATGTACTGATGCTGATATCTTATTAATGGACGAAGCCTTTTCTGCACTAGATCCTCTTATTCGAAGTGAAATGCAAGATCAGTTAATTGAACTGCAAGATAAATTACATAAAACCATTGTGTTCATCACCCATGATCTAGATGAAGCATTACGTATTGGTGACAAAATTGCGATTTTACGAGATGGATTACTCATTCAACAAGGTACACCTGTTGATATTTTATTGAATCCCATCGATGACTATGTTGAAGCCTTTGTAAAAGATGTAAATAGGGCACGTGCGTTAACCGTTGAGACTGTTATGCAACCACAAATTTGTCGGATCTCTAGCGAAAATATTGGTGAAGCTGTCGCACAAATGCGTAAATCTAAACAAGAGTATGGTTACGTTGTAAATGATGATGGTTATCAAGGTATGATCACACAAGAAACATTAGAGAATGTTGAAAAAAGTGATTATGGCAATGCGATTACTGATGAGTTATTAGAAGATGTGCCATCGGTACAAAGTGATGCACTATTGGAATCTGTTATTTCTGACATGTTAGATAATGAGCATCCTTTAGCTGTTTTAAATGCCGAAGGTGAAGTAGAAGGGCACTTATCACGTACCACGTTAGCGGAAGTACTCAGCGACAGCAATGAAGAGAGTAAAGATCCTGACCCCCAAAAAGAGTAAATAACGCTGGTTTGAGTTAAGAAAAACTAGCATCATGATCTAAGTTGAAATTAAAAGCTCATTTTTTACAGAATGGGCTTTTTTACTTATATCGCTTACTTTAAGAAATCTTGCAATTTGAGTATGCGGTTTACCCTCTTTAGAATGTGCTAAAACGAGCTGTCACATGTCATTTTTATCGCACTTTGAGTACGGAAAAGTGACTTTAAATCACCACTATTTATATTACCCATTCCTCAATATCTTTATGATTAATAGTAATGTGTAAATTTAACTGATCAGATTCATCCAGTCCTTTGTGCACGTTTCTATTGCTCTTTTACTGGCCCTATAAAGCTATTCTATGCGTGACCAACTTCATCGATTATATTTATCATATCCTTTAAAGCTGCATTTTCTTATTCGTTAAAACTGCGATTTGCTAATGATGCTGACACATCCAACTTCATACTTGCTCTATAGGATTTAGTTCTGGCGAATAGCGAGGGCGTTTTATTATCGAGACATTCCCGAAGCTTACTTCCATCCGAACACTATGCCTGCTTGTACATCCATGATAACGACAACGTGCCTATTCTCTTTTGTGGCCTTTGATATTTGTGAAAAGTATTGTTCCATTATATTTTGACTTACAAAGGGAGCGACCATCGCCATTGTTTACAGAGAGTTGAGCCCGACGAGATGCTAGACTGCTTTATCGTGTATCAATATTGGGAATTTTATTGTTTTTTATTTTGGGATTTATCTTCTAAATGAATTAGAAGTTGGTTGCGAGAGCAGGACTTGAATCTATGACCTTCGCCATTGTTTACAGAGAGTTGAGCCCGACGAGATGCTAGACTGCTTTATCGTGTATCAATATTGGGAGTTTTATTGTTGGGTTTTATCTTCTAAAAGAATTAGAAGTTGGTTGCGAGAGCAGGACTTGAACCTATGATCTTGGCAGTGGTTTACAGAGAGTTAAGCCCGACGAGATGGTAGACTACTTTATTGTGTATCAATATTTGGAAT
>NZ_JACJDP010000015.1:50388-92954 GCF_014163575.1 Psychromonas sp. SR45-3 | reverse complement strand
AAAAGTATGCTATGTTTATTCATGCTAGCCTCCACATTATATTGTTGATAGATATATTATGGCTCTGGTTGAAAAACTAACCCACTGTAGAGGCTAGCACCTTAGTGGGAAGTCATTATGTCTATACAAAATGATGAGAGTGCAATTTGATTGAAACGGAACGGTTGATTTTAAAACCTGTGACATTATCTGATTATGATATGTATCATGATATTTTGTCATGCCCTGATATGACAAAATACTTACCAAAAGGATCTCCGTACACAGAGCAAGAGGTGATTTCTCTTGTTGCTAAACGAGTAGAGCATTGGGAACTAGGCTTTGGAACGTATACTGTTTATTTAAAAAATGATTTAAGTAAAAAATTAGGGTACGTAGGAATAGAAGAGTCCCCAAATCCAAATTGTAACGATATTCGGTATGGTTTTATGCAAATTGGTCAAGGTAAAGGTTATGCATTTGAGGCGGCTAAAGCTTTATTGAAACATACTTTCCAGTTGGATATACATGCAAACATATATGGTGTTGCAGTAAAAGCTAATCTGGCGTCGATTAAAATATTGAAAAAATTAGGGATGGTAGAAGATGACTCTGTAATCATTTATGACGAAGAACGTCTAGTCACATTTTCCATTGCAAAATTTGTATAACAAGGCAATTAAATCGGACGCATAACGGTTGTCGCGATTTTTGCTAGAACCAAAAAGATCGCAAAAACAAAGCCAACCTACACACCATTTATTGCGGCGTTATACGCACCTAAAGTTTAGTATTAAATTTAATCATAGAGAGAGCCATGGAAAGTCAGATTGAGATAGTCGAGAGACTAATTGAGGAAGGTGAAAGTTTCACTTTTCAAAATTTTTGTTTAGCTGTAGGTGATTATCAAGGACGTTATGGTGGCCCTGACTCTCCAGAGTGGGGAATATTTAAAATAAGAGCTCAAAATATAGTATCCAAACATCTTTCAGATAATTCTCCTGCAATGTCTCTAATTGCCGAAGGGCTTACGCAATACACCGAAGGTAATGAGCCAGATAAATTTGAGATAGCTAAATCTAATTTAGTTAAAGCATTAAAAATATTGGCAACGACTTTAAAAAATGATGTTTATGGAGAGCTTAAAGCAGAAAAGAGCACCCCGACATCAGCAGCACTTTCTAATAAAATTTTTGTTGTACATGGTCATGATCAAAGTTTAAAAACCGATATTGAACGCTTTTTACACGAAATAGGTTTAGTCCCAGTTGTCCTTCATCGTGAGGCCGATGAAGGCGCTACTGTGATTGAAAAATTTGAAAAACATAGTGATGTAGGTTTTGCTTTTATTTTGTTAACTCCTGACGAAATTGGTTATACAGTTGATCAAATTAATATCCCTGAACCGGATAAAGTCATTGAGTATAGAGCTAGGCCTAATGTCATATTTGAGTTTGGGTATTTTGTAGGTAAATTAGGCCGAAATCGTGTTTGTTGCTTGCATAAAGGCGATGTGGTTTTACCAAGTGATTTGAACGGTCTAGTTTATAAAAAAGTAGATGGTTCAGTTGATCCTCAAGCATACGCAATAATAAGAGAGCTTAAAGCGGCAGGTTACAAAATCAGTATGTAGTTTGTGCGTATAACAGCAAATCAACTAGGACTAAAAACAGCGGGCTGTTCGCTTCGCTCCATTTTAGCCCACTATTTTTAGCCTGTTATTTGGGCGTTATAACGAAAGTGAGCATGGTCGAAATATTTAACTCAAATTTTAAAAATTACATAGCAAGTGAGTTGGCAAAGCAGTCTATGAATTATTCTGAAGATTTAGATCTTCGGGGGAATTTTATGCTCCTTATTAATCGTATTCGTAGAACCCCAATCGCTCAAAAGCGAAATGTAATTGAGTCATCGGTATTTAACTGCCCTCATGAACATATGTCATCATATCAAAGATTTATCCAGCAGGTTGAGTCTGGCGCTTCTCTTTTGCGATATTGCAGTAGGGGTAACTTTACAAATCCTTATAAAGTAAAGGATCAATTATTTGATGATTGGGGAATCACTCATTTTCACTTTGTTGAAACTGGTACTAAACAGGTGATGTTTGCAATTGTTGAGCCCGAAACTATATTCTTGTTGGCAGTATTCCCCCACGGAATAGGTTTCGGTGACGTCTGGTATAAGAAGCAACTAGTTGAAATTGTTCATAATGAATTTCCTTCTTTGATCGCTTATTTAAAGTTAAACGATTCAAAAAAAATAACAGCTACTGAAGATCATAGACAAGCTCGTAAATTAGGGTTAAACCTACCTGTCGTACTTGATGATGGCTCCTCGTATTACCCAATAGGGGTGGGAGTTATTAGTAACAAAGAGTCGATGCATGACAGTATGGCTTGGATGCACCTTTCTAGACAAATAGAAGCGTATGCTCAATATACTAGTAATTACATGGAGGGCGCTGCATATGGTTGTGGTGTTGAAACTAGCAAGCTAAGTTTTTCTTTAGATTTTGCTTACGATCAACAACAGCAATTATTTTTCGCTCAGTGTAAATCGAGCTGCGGTGTAGTAATTTCATTATAACAACACGCCCTGAGGTGGACAGCTAGTAAAATTTAACTATTAATTGCAAATTTTAAAAGCGGTGAGTCTCTTCTTTTTAGCGCCGCTAAATAGGTTGATTCATCATAGGGAGTGTTAGTTTTCCAACATCTAAATACTATCCTGATCCACTTAAAGGCTAAGGCTCTAATGATACTATTATGTGGTTTTCCTTTAGCTTGTTGTTGCTCATAATAAGCCTTTGCCCAGAATGAATAACGAACCGAAAAACCAGCCCACTCAACAAATGTTTGTCTTAAAAAAGTAGGACAACTATACCGCCAATGTGTCCACATTTTCTTGCCACTACGCTCAATTACAGGCGCTATACCTGCATATTTTTGTAGCTCTGATGCATCATGATAACGCAATCTATTACTGCCAAAAGCGACTAATAAACGAGGAGCAAGTTGTGGGCCTGCACCTGGTAAACTATCAAATATATTTTTATCTGCTTGCGCTTTGTCACCCCTTTAATTGCTTTATCAAGTTGCTCAATACCTTGTAATAATACTTTGAATTGGCTAATTAACACTTCGACTAACATTTGGTTAGGCTCTATCACTCCTTTATCTTCGGTTAATGGCATTGCATTTTTTATACCGAGGATCCGCTTGTTGTTAACGTCTACATAACGTGAGTTATGTGCATTAAAAAAGTCTAATAATGCTTGTTTTCTGGCTCTCTTAGCTTTACCTAATGACGGCCATTTTATAATAAAATTACAAAATATGATGGTGTCTTTTTCTTTAAACCATTCAAGAGCTTGTGGATAATAATTCTTTAATGTCGCGGTTATTTTATTGGATAAATCAACACTGTTTTGCACCAAGCCTCGGCGATATTCAACGAGTTGAGATAGTGATCGTATTGCTGCTGACTCAGGCTCAATAACAGAGAGTTTATCCATGTGTAACGTCAGAATTTCGACCTGTATTAATGCATCAGAAGGGTCGTCCTTTGCACCACTTGGCGTGAATGCTTTACGATATTTTGCTACGGCTGAAGGGTTTATGGTAAATAAAGTCAGGTGTTCATATTTAGCTAATGCATAAATGAGAGGGCCTTTTTTGAGTTCACAAACGATAGCGATTTTTTGCTCTGGATAGCGTTGTTTGAGCTCCATTGCCCAGTCATGTAATGCTTGAGGTTTATGTTTAATGATGGAGTAATTATATATTTCAGTATGGTTAGGATGTTCGCATATATCATGCTTCTTATCAGCCCAATCGATCCCTATTAAAACAGCAAAATTATCAATATTATATCCTTTCATTTTGAAGCTCCTCCGCGTAAAGTAAATGTTGGAATGTGCTTAAGGCTCGTTTCTCGCAGGTCTTATAGATAGTCGTGGTAGGCGATCCCTGAGTATGCGTTTTGAAGCGAGTTGTTCTGTTGGTTCGAACGTCTTGTTAAAAACATAGTATGTTTAGCAATTCAATATTCGTAACCAACAGAAGCATGTTCCATTTAATATAATAATGAATGAATCTATTAAATTAAATGGCTTGGTCGGACTATAAGTTAATCAACTGGACGTATTACGGTTGTCATCATTTTTGCAAAAGAAAAAACCGCAAAAACAATACCAACCTACACGCCAGTTATTAAGGCGTTAGCACTAACGTGAGGATGAGGATTTTTCAGTGAATTCTTTTATTGAAAACTATTGTGGTTGTTGGAAAAGTAAATCTGGATATAGCCTGAATATCGTTCTAAATCCCGATGAGACAGTTAATGTATCATTTCGTCGAGCGGATGAAGATGGCGCTATGTTGCGTCCGTGGCTGAAAAACAGTCCTGCGGTTGATATGCTTGGTAGATTGGATTCTGAAGGTTCTGGAACTTTAGATGTTGAATTATCCGGTGATATAAATAGTTTTTGTTTAAACCTATATTTTGAAGCCTTCGATGACAAATATCAAAAACTATGTCCATCAATAATAAGAAATGAGGAAGAGGCGTTTTTGGAACAATATTATGAGCTTCTAGGACCACTTGATACTTTTGAAAAGTGTTAACAAGAACTTTAAACGGAATATAAACAGTTGGCTATGTTTCACTTCTACACTATTTTAGCTAACTATTTCTGTCCGCTTAAGTGGACGTTGGTATGACTTCCCACGTCAATATAAATATTACTTTTCCCTGCTAAGTATATTTAGATACTTATAGTTTTCTCTGTTATTAAGAGAATTAATGTACAGAATGAAACAAGTAATTTCGTCGGTTATCATGCTGATATTCGTGGATTACTAACCTATTGGTTAGCAGCGCCTACCTTACTTATTTCGTCGTGGTACCTGTCTTCAGTCTATCTTATTAGTAAACTAATAGCAGGTGGCTAAGAGATTGCACTGTTCAATCTTATAGACAGGAATAATTTAATAAAAATATATCAGAGCTTTTGATGCTCTTTTTAGCTCGATATTCGCTCTGTGGGGAGAGTTAGAGTTATTTATGTATCTATGTGAGCATTAACTATTAAATAGTGCTTAGAGTGCTTCTTTGATAATGTGCAAAGATCCTATCAGTTTTAATGACCTACTGGCTATCACTACTCCAATCGATGCATCGTGTCATGAAATCTTGATGAGCATCATCCTATGCAGCAGTGCATCGTTAGGCTATTAAGATAATTGATAGAGGATAGTGGTTTGCACTTTTAATAAACAAAAGTTATTCAACCTCATTTTTGCCCACCGAACTGCTCTAAATTGTCTACAGTAACGCTCTAATTTGCCCACCGAACTGCTCTAATTTGTCTACACTAAGTAGATTATATACTTATTATTCAATATGTTGTGAAGCACTAAAGTTAAAGAGAAAGATAAAATATAAGACCTTTGCAGAATTAATAGATTTTATTTCATTTTTAGCGTTGGGCTTATAAAGCCTGCCAAAATATATAATTTAATACGATATGAGCTAGATTGAGGTAATGAACCTAATTATCAAAGTTATTCAACCTCATTTTTGCCCACTGAACTGCTCTAAATTGTCTACAGTAACGCTCTAATTTGTCCGTCGAACTGCTCTAATTTGTCTACACTAAGCAGGTTTTATATCTATTATTCAATATGTTGTGAAGCACTAAAGTTAAAGAGAAAGATAAAATATAAGATCTTCACAGAATTAATAGGCTCTCTTTATTTTTAGAGTTTCGCTTATAAAGCATGCCAAAATATAATTGATTATGAATGATCTAAATCGAGAGAATGAACTTAATTATCAAAGTTATTCAACCTCATTTTTGCCCACCGAACTGCTCTAAATTGTCTACAGTAACGCTCTAATTTGCCCACCGAACTGCTCTAAATTGTCTACAGTAACGCTCTAATTTGCCCACCGAACTGCTCTAATTTGTCTACACTAAGTAGATTTTATACTTATTATTCAATATGTTGTGAAGCGCTAAAGTTAAAGAGAAAGATAAAATATAAGACCTTTGCAGAATTAATAGATTTTATTTCATTTTTAGCGTTTGGCTTATAAAGCCTGCCAAAATATATAATTTAATACGATATGAGCTAGATTGAGGTAATGAACCTAATTATCAAAGTTATTCAACCTCATTTTTGCCCGCCGAATTGCTCTAAATTGTCTACTTAAAGTATGTTTTTTTATTTAAATTCAATGGTTTATTTTTAATTGGGAGGTTGGGGGAGCTTTGTATTAAAGTCCTTATTGAACTTTGGCTGGATTTTATTTTCTTTTATCATCAATAATATTTAACGATAAAAGGTATTCGAGAACAGGAAAGCAATATGATTGTCTGGTGTGAAATATTCAATGAAGTACTGACAAAGTGAAAAATTGTGAGGTGATCTTTGTTTATATAATCGTAATAGAGACTAATAACACAAAGATCGCTAACCCCCAAGATCAACTCTTTCTGGATTGTTTAAGCTGCTATTTTTTTTGAAGAAACAGTTTTTCGCTGACGTTCTATCAGTTCATCGCTGAACTTTTTATGTAAATCAGAACAGATTATTTTTGTATAACTGATCATTCTTTTGAGATCTTCCATTGTAAGTTTTGCGGATGAATTCCATTTTTTTAGATCTTTTAAATAATTAAATAGTAATTTGAAATTTTTTCTTTTCCACGAACCTTCCTCATTACTTCCAGCATTTACTTTTGGTCTGCGAGCTAACCTTGGTCTTTCTGGCTTAATCCAAGGTGATGTGATTTTTCCCTCTGTACTTATAACTGTTTTTTGGGATTCATTAATGTAAGTAAATTGTATTAAATGAATTTTGTTACTTCGTTTTTTAGTCTCAAAGCTTACAGTTAAATTTGTTTTTCTATTAATTTCATCAATGGCAGGTTGGAGTATGCGTTGTTTAAAATCACGCCATTTAGTATAAGAGCCCGTTGGAATAAGGAGTTTTTCTTTAACAGTATTTAAAAGAAGTTTTAAGTCATAATAATTACCACTTTTCATTTTATATTCTTGTGTTAACCATAGGTACAGCCTGTGTGCAAAAGGTGTTTTTAATTTTCGGATATCGTTTAGTTTTATTTTGGTGAAATTCTTGTTTAATTCAAATAAGTAGGGTGAAATACTATCAGAGAATTTTAGTTCTATGCTATGCCCATCACTCGATGACCGGTGGTAATTACATATGCTAAACCACTTTATTGATTTTTCTTCGGATTCAGAATTTAAGCTTTTAATTTTCAATGTTTTTTCTCTGATGGAAACTAATGAATTTTGCATGTTTCGCCAGATGTTTTTCGGAGACAAGTTAAACATATCTGCAAATTCTTCTGCGTATATCTCAATTGTCCCCATATTCGATTTTCTGGAGTCAACTTTAGTTAAAGCAATGTAAATAAGACGAATTTCATCTATTTTCAAGCTGTAATTTGAGTTAATTAAACTGTTATGTAGGACAACTGTTAAATTATTTTTATTCGAATAAGAAATTTTCATTTTCCTAATAAATTTTGTTGTTTTTATTATTTAACTTTGCATTTTTGTAAGTGCTAGGTGATTACAATTTTGATTGTCGATAACAAATCAAGTTAATTTTGCTCACGTTTAATTAAACCTATGAGTTCATTTTTAAGCGATCTTAGTGTCTTAAGTGCACTTGGGTTATCTAAATAAATACCACAACTAAACTTTCGTTTGTGTCCTCTTAGATAGTTTGTATTTCGGCTAAATACTTTTATTTCTATCTCGTTTATATATGCGGAGTACTTAACATTGATATGTAATATTTCATTGTTGATGATCGCGAGTATTAAAATTGAATTAACAACACCATAAATTTTTTTCATTTCATCTGTCATGAATTAGCTCCCTTTATCGTATTTGTACTGAATGCCAGAGTTTTTGAGACTCTGCATACTTTTTGTCGATATGAGCGGCTAAATCTTCGATTTTAACCATAGTTGGGGAGCGTTCTGAGTTACGTAGCTTTAACGTCGGGAAAGGCAAGGTACATGCCTTTGCTTGGCTCTCTGCTGTTTTAGGCTTAAGGCCTAAGAATTCTTCACTAATTTTTTCAAGCGGTATAAACGGGCTGCCGAAACGAGCTAGTAATGCAAATGTAGTTTCCATAAGATCCTCTAATAATTAACGTCATTAAATGCAATTAAATGCTTTTCATATAACTAGTAAAACACGAGGTCTTAAATTTCCAAACTCCTGGGTATTTTCGCAAAAAGTTCACATAGAACAATTGATTTTTTTGTTTAAAAACAATAATATATGAGTTTTTATGTGAGATTTTTTCTGTGTGTGATGCGGTGTAATAAGGAGTGAAGTTAATTTTATTGGCGAGATTTAAAATTAATTCGAAATTTATTTTAAATATTTACTCTTAAATGTGAGGTAGATCTACTTTTAGCTTAAAAAGCAGTTGTTATCTTATTTTTACCTGATTACGTATAAAGCTCAGCCACTATAGCGGCTGTCCTAATAGCAACAAGCTCAATGGATACGGTATATTCTTGTTCTATTACCATTTTTAATTCGAGGATTACGCTCAAAATCACCAAACTTATTAAAGCATCTTAATATTGTGTATTTAACCACCTGAAATTAAATCACTTTAAAATTCTTCATATGTCAGAGCTTTGTGAGTAATCAAGTATTTTTAATCCTATTAATTATTTTCATATTTTGTACGTAGGGCTCAACAATTTTGAGATTTAAAAATAGTGATTATTAGATTTTTAATCGTACTAATTATTTTAAATTTTGCATGGGTCATTAGAGAGTATTTTATCTTCGATTCTTGCTTAGTAATTCAAGTGTTTTACGAACATTATTTCGTATTAAATTTTTTATAAAAAACTACGCTGTGAATCTTTTTGTATCAAGTGTTAGAAACTCTCTGAAATTTTTCATTCTAGACATGAGAAAATCTGCAAGAATTACATTATGAAATTAGCATTTCTAACCTAATCTAATAGTAACGAAACTACATGCAATTTCGTTACTACCAGAAATTAAAATAATTACATGCAATTTCGTTACTATAGGTTTTTTACACTCAATTTCGTACTATAGGTTTTTAGTGTTTTTTACATGCTATTTGTACGATGGATTTTTTGCGTTTTTTCGTACAATTTATTAATACGTAAAAATTAATTGTGATAATTATTTATTCTAAAATTGTGTGCTTTGACCTTAAAAATAATTTCAGATTTGGAGGGTTAATCGTATCTTTATTATCTTTTTAAGGTGTTAAAAATTACTGATTGTTACTACTAAATTATATTTTTTATGAAGAGTCTTCTTTTATTTTTTATTTCGTTTTGCATTATGAAAAAGTTGACTGTTCAATTAAATTAATATGGTGACTGTTGCGAGTTAATTACTTTTATTGTATTCATATGCATGCTTATGAATGCGGTCGTAGCTTGAATACAAAAGCAATGATTTATTAGGCTTTACATGATGTTTAATATTCATTATTCTAGGGTTTAAACTTATGAATACAAAAAGACTGAAATGAAATTAGCTTATCTTCGAGTTTCAACCATTGAACAAAATACTGATCGTCAAATCATCGAAGCTGATAAAATATTTATTGATAAAGTAAGTGGAGCAAATACAAATCGACCAGAGCTTATTAAGTTAAAAGAGCATGCAAGATCAGGTGATATTGTTATTTGTCATGATATAAGCCGTTTAGCACGTAATCTAAAGGATCTAAAAGACCTTATTGAGTTTTTTATAGATAAGGGGGTTGCAGTTAAATTTTTGAAAGAAAATATGGTGTTTTCGGCAAATAAACAAAACCCTATGAATGAATTGATGCTGAATATGCTTGGTGCTGTTTACCAATTTGAACGAGACATAATGAAACAGCGTCAAGCGGAAGGGATTGCTCAAGCAAAAGCAAAAGGGGTCTATGAAGGAAGATCTTCTTCAATGAGGTTAAAGGCTGATATTATTAATGAATATAAAGAAAAAATTCCGCAACGAACAATAGCTAAAAATCTAGGTACTTCAGTATCTACGGTTCAGCGTGTTATTAAGCAGTATAAGTTAAATGTTTTATGACCACAGTTTAAGTATTAAGAAAGACAATCTAAGAAAATTCTAATTTAGAAACCATTTTTTCAGGGTTTTCTTTGATTAAAGTTAATAGCTTTTTTGTTACACCTGATGGATTACGACGCTTACTTTCCCAACTGCACACTGAGTCATAACTTGCGCCTATTATTTCGGCGAACTCTTTGCGATCTTTGCCTGAAGCTTCTCTAATTGCTTTGACATCTAATGTATCATAGACATGAATATGCTTTTCCTCAGGATTTTTGCTGCCTGTTTCAATATCTAGCATCTCATTTGCACTAGCAAGTAAATCTTCAAATAACTCATCTTTCATAATATATAACCTTTGTTAAATAAGTTTTTCAGAAACTTTTCTCAACTGCTTTTTTTGCTCATTAGTAATATTATCTAATTCATTTTTTGGATAAATAAGGGCTAAATATAATCGGCCAGAAGATGCAGAAAGATTATAATATATAACTCTTACACCGCCACTTTTACCGATTTCTGGCCTAGACCACCTTAGTTTTCTAAACCCTCCTGTACCAGCTATGATTTTACCTAACTCTGGGTTTTCTATTAAAGCTTCTTGCATTTTTTTAAAGTCATCGTCGAGTAACAAACTTTCTCTGTGCTTACTAAAACCGCTAAGCTCAATAAATGTGAACATAATTTACTCTATTTATATGCAGTTTAGATTGTACTATGTACTAAATCAATATTTATATTGATGCTTTCAGTAGTACTATGTACTAAATTAATTTTTATTCATTAAATTTATCATGTAATTTATGCGGAAATAGCTGGGTGTATACTTGCCATAAAATATTTAAATTGCGATGGCCGGTTACTTGAGCTACTTCTTCGATAGAATAACCTTTTTCAAATAATCGGCTTGCACCTTCTCTTCTTAAGTCATGGAAGCGTAGGTCGGTTATTCCTAACATGTTACGTACCCGCTGAAAGCCTGCTGTGACGCTTCGTGAGTTGTAAGGAAATATAAGTTCATGACTTCTAGGTTGTTTCATCATAATATCAAAAGAGCCGCCTAATAATGGAGCGATCATGTGATTTCCTTCTTTCTTTCGAGGATCTTTTCTATCTCGAATTAAAATGGTTTTATGAGCTTCATTTAAGTCATCCCAGCGTAATTTGCAGACCTCTCCAATACGCATACAAGTTAAAATACTAAAGTCGAGGATATCTATGTATGGAATACGCATCTTACCGTTAGCATGAAACTCTTGGCGTTTTAATAAGCCTTCTTTCAATCTTTCTATTTCATCTTCTGTAGGTCGTCTTGTTCGCTTAGTACTTTTTCCAACTAATTTCATATCGATAAGTATTGGAACTGCTTCTTCGAATATCTCAGGACTTGATTTAATATTAAATACGGGTAACGATTTTTTCATGACGGATCGTAAGTATGCAATATCATGATAAATAGTTTGTGGTTTGGTGCCTGTAGCTTTGCGGATCTTACAGTGCTCGATGAGATCACTTGTTTTTAACTGATCGCTTTGGATTGCCGCTATATCACAATCACGAAGCATTTTTATTACATATTGTTTAGTACGCCCCGTGTTATCCCATAAATTTCGATCATCTATAAATTGATCAAGTAGCTCACCAATCGAAGATGCTTTGGATTGATTAATGCCAAATTCTTCTAGTTCTGAAGTTTTATTTCTTCCCCATGTTCTGGCAAGCTCTTTCCTTTTGAATGTCTTGGCTTCTCTGTGTATGATCGAACTGTTCTTTTTTACTGTCACGGTTGCTTTAAAGCGAATTTCACCATTTGCTAATGTACGTGTTTGTATTGAAAAAGATGCCATTTGTCCTACTCCTTTGAGGCGTACTTAAGGCGTACTGTAGAACGAAATTCAGCATAATTCAACGTAATTCAAGGCAGTTTAAGCCGATAAAAAAGTGAACGAAAACAATGATAAACATTAACAAATCAAGTGGTTACCCTACAAATCGCTTTTCTATCGCACCGATGCTTGATTGGACTGATCAGTATTGTCGTTATTTCCATCGTTTAATGAGTAAAAATACGCTGTTATACAGCGAAATGGTCACCACAGGTGCTATTTTGTATGGGAAAGGGGATTACTTACAAAAAGATGCTGCTGAGCATCCAGTAAGTTTGCAGTTAGGTGGCTCAGCACCATTAGATTTGGCGCAAGCTGCTAAAGCAGGTGCGGAACGTGGATTTGATGAAATAAACTTGAATGTAGGTTGCCCTTCTGACCGTGTTCAAAATGGTCGCTTTGGTGCGTGTTTAATGGCTGAAGG
This sequence comes from Psychromonas sp. SR45-3, assembly GCF_014163575.1. Taxonomy (NCBI): domain Bacteria; kingdom Pseudomonadati; phylum Pseudomonadota; class Gammaproteobacteria; order Alteromonadales; family Psychromonadaceae; genus Psychromonas; species Psychromonas sp. SR45-3. The sequence goes on along the minus strand of NZ_JACJDP010000015.1, from coordinate 80,551 downwards.
GGCATTAGTTGGTGATGCAGTAAAAGCGATGAAGGATGCCAGTGGTTTACCCGTGACGGTTAAAACACGGATTGGTATTGATGAACTAGACTCCTATGAATTTTTATGTGACTTTGTTGAAAAAGTAAAAGCACAAGGTTGTGATACGTTTATTGTTCATGCGCGTAAAGCTTGGTTAAGTGGTTTAAGTCCAAAGCAAAATCGTGATGTACCACCTTTAGATTATGAGCGTGTGTATCAATTAAAGCGTGATTTTCCTGAATTAACGATTGCGATTAATGGCGGTATTAAAACGTTATCTGATTGTGAAACTCATTTGCAGCATTTAGATGGAGTGATGTTAGGAAGAGAGGTTTATGCTAATCCATATATCTTAAGTACGGTTGATCAGCAGTTGTTTGGATGTGACAAAGAGCCATTAACTCGTTTTGAAGTTTTAGAAAAAATGTACCCTTATATTGAATCTCAGTTAAGCCAGGGTGTACACTTAAATCGTGTCGCTCGCCATATGTTAGGCTTGTTTCAAGGTTTACCGGGTGCACGAGCATGGCGTCGACATTTAAGTGAAAATGGTCATATACCCGGTTCAGGTATTGAAGTCATGCAAAAAGCAGCATCATTTGTGATTGAAGATTAAGATCTACTTGTTAGCGAAGGTGAGGTAATAGGATGAAAAAGTTATATTTACTGTTTGCTATGATTGGTATTCAGCTTGCTCTTTATGGTTGTAGCTCACAAACGACAACCGATGCAACAGCGCAAATACAAAGTAAAACGCAGCGTTTAATGATTGTGAGTAGTGGTAACCCCTCGGATGTATTGCCCGCATTTACTACTTATACTTGGAGCGATCAATATAATCAGGTGTTATCAGGGGTTGCGGGACAAAATCAGCAACAGCTGAAAGGTTATATTCGCAACCAAATAACCACTTATTTGAGCAGTAAAGGCTATCAATATCGTGCTGATCCTAAGCAAGCTGATATTGTTGTTGGATTTTTATTTGCGCTAGAAGATGATATTGCGGACCAAACTATTCAGCAACGCTTTGGACTGCTACCAGGTTTAACACGTAGTAATGTTAATGATCCTCGTTATGAAAAAGGGTCACTGTTATTAGCTGCGTTAGATAACCAAGAAAAAACCGTTTATTGGCGCTCTGCTGTGCAAGGCTTTGTCGATTTAGAACAAGATCGCATGGAAGCAGGCTCAGTACGTATGCAATATATTTTAAGTATGATGTTAGGTGATTTTCCACAAGCGGGTAAATAGGCGAGAAAGTCATTACATAAATTGTATTGATGAAACCACACTTAGCAGATATGTATCGGTTGCTATTCAATATACAAATAATGAATGACAACCGATAACGAATATAGTGCAGTATTCTATTTAATGCCGCTCACTGTTAACTAGGGGCTGTTGATCTTTGTCGTTTAAATTTTGTTCACCACAAGTCGTTTTGATCGAGGCGGACAAAGTGAAGCCTAGTCATCCTAAGCAAATTTTGTCCAACAAAGAGCATAACGCCTTGTGGTGAACCCGTAGGGCAACGTTTTCTGACTATTTCTACTGCGTTTTTGCTTATTTATGGAGAATAACCACACGTCATAAGCTCAGCCTTGTATAAAAAGCCAGCAACTCGTTGCAAAAATAAACTTGAAAGATCAACAGACCCTAATAGACTTACTCGCAATATGATTGTTGATTGTGTAGCCACTATCTGAAAAAAAGGCCTGAGTTGCTAGGTACTGATCTTCTAATACTTCTTTTAAGTTATACTCAATTTGTGTAATACCTTTCGCTGCAATCTCATTTTCAATTTGCTTTAACAAATTCTTGCCTACGCCACGTCGACGAGTTAGATCTCTAATAGCTAGTTGTGAAAATATAGCTGTTGTATCTTGGGTTTTTACATTTACAGCACCTATATGGCGCTCATTAAACATCGTGACGTATAACTTGGTATCGGCTTGTGCTAGTTGCTCTTTAATGGCTTGTTCGGTTAATGCTGCCGGTGGTAGGTGGCCTGCATAGGTTTTCTGTAAATCTATTAATAATTGATTTGATAGGGTGTCAGCAATGAAAACGGATAGGCGCATACAAGTCTCACTATTAGGTTGTTAGTTATGTTATTCATTCAGCAGTGGGAAATTAATACTACTGGTATCTGAATAAACTCGATTTTGTTGATAATATTGTATTTTTTTAAGCAATAAGACCACACGCTCTTTTAATGGAATTAATTGCCTTAAGGGCACTAATTGGTAATCTTGTTCGGGTAAAGCTAAGCGTTGTGATAAATATTGTAAGGTTTCAGGGTAAGGGTGCGCAATAAGAATGGTATAAGGGGAATGTAAACTATGTTCGATTGCTGCCTTAAATTGCTTTTCCATCGCCGCTTGTGTGCGTACATTGTCTAAGAATATGTGACGTCTTAAAGCAGGTAGCCCGGCAGTTAATGCTGCGGTTTGTGCGACGCTCTTAGCACTCGTAAAGCTATCTACAAAAAACAATCCCTGTTGATATAACAATTCCATTGTCCATTGCATTGCTGTTTGATTCTCGGTGAGTTGGCTACCCATATGGTTATTAGCACCAACAGCATGGGGGATGACCTTTAGGGAATCGATCAATTGTTGTTGGAGAGTCTGTTTATCCATCTCTTCAATTAATGCACCTTTACCTAATAAATGGTTATGGCTGTGTGCCTGCATTGGTATGTGTAATAGTACTTCTCGATGTTGCTGGTGGGCAGCTCGAGCAAGGCTTTTAGAGAAAGGTGTAAATGGGAGAATAGAAAAAATAACATTTTTTGGTAACTTTAAAAATGCCTGATTATTCTTATTATTACCAATGTCATCAATGATAATAACTAGCTTGCCGATTGCTAAGACATTAGTTGCTGTAATAAAGAGCCATGTATAAAGTAATAATCTACCTGTTTTATTTAGAAAGGTGAGTAGCATATTACTTACTTCTTGTTAACCAGCGTAATGGATCTTCTGCTTTACCTTTGTGGCTTAATTCAAAATATAAGCTGTTTCTATCTTGTCCACCACTGTGTCCTGCCAGCGCTATCGCATCACCTTGAAAAACCACATCACCTGCTTTTTGCAGCAATGTTTCATTGTATCCGTATAAAGTAATATAGTTATCGCTATGGTCGAGCGCGATCACCATGCCGTAGCCTTTAAAATACCCTGCAAATAGAACTCGTCCAGTAGCCACTGCTCTTACTTTTTCGCCCTCATTGGCTGCGATAGCAATACCTTTCCAGGTCACTTGACTGCTACGAGAGCTGCCAAAACGATGTAATACTTTTCCTTGAATAGGCCAAGGTAATTTACCTTTGAGACCTGCAATTTTTGAGTGCGTTTGTGCTTTTTTTCTCGCTGCCGCTTCTGCTTGTGCTATTTTTTCTCGTTCCAGTGCGGCTTGTGCCTGCGCCTTTGCTCTATTCTTACGTTCTTGCGCAGCTTTGGCTTTAGCTGCTGCGAGCTGCCTTTTTTTACGATCTTCGGCTGCTTTTTTAATGCGAGCTCGTAATACTTTCTCGGAGTTCGCTAATTCTGCTATTTTTGCATTTTGATAGTTAATATCTTGTTTTAATTCACGTAGTGCTTGATCGCGTTTTAATCGCTGATTATTTACCGTTGCTTGAGTTTGTTTCTGTTCTTGATACAGGCCTTCAAGAGAAGCCAGTGCTGCTGTTTGTTGGGCGGCGTTTTTATCGAGTTTTTGTTGCGTTGAATGTAAGGCTTCAATACTTTCTAAGCGCGCTTCATTTAAATAATAGTAATAGCTTTTGGCGCGAATGACTTTGCTCAGATCCTCTTGATTTAGCATTAATTTAATAAGGTCATTTTGCCCTGTCATATAAGCACTAATGAGCTGCTGCTCTAATAATGTTTGTTGCTTTTTTTTGTTGTCTTCTAGTTGCTTCGTTTCTTGCTGCAAAGTGATTAGTGCATTGCGTTTGTCATCAATCATTTTTTTGGTTTGATTAACCTGTAAAGATGCCTTGGCAATTGCTTGGTCACTTGCTGCAAGTTGAGCTTCAAGCTGCTGTTGTTGTTTTTGTTGTTCTGATTTTGTTTGTTTACTTTGATTAATTTGACGTTGTAAGTTTGTAAGGTCTGCAGCTGAAATTTGATGGCTAAAAAGAATAGCAACGAGAAAAGGAATGCACAGTAATTGTTTTAAAGGTCCTCGTTGACTGGAATAAAATGGATTTGGCATCACTGTTGGTATCGACCTTATAAACGGATTAGTATGATTGATAAATATATCAATCAGATAATACCTACAATTCTTTTGTATGTTGAGTAAAAAAACAATTACTGAAGGTTTACATGCATTTTATTCGATTAAATAGGAATTTACGCAAATTAAGTGGAAATTACTTGAACGAGATAGCTGATTTTAGGAAGAAATCAGGTGCGCCAGAAGAGCCTAACGCACCAGAGTTAAACTTACTTAACAGTAATTAAAGGTTTACCTGTCATTTCAGTTGGTATTTCCATGTTCATCAATGACAACATAGTCGGTGCGATATCACATAGACGACCGCCTTCAGCTATAGTTGCTTCACGACCCACATAGATAAACGGTACTGGTAAATTAGTATGTGCGGTATGAATGCCACCTGTATCAGGATCAATCATTTGTTCTGCATTACCGTGGTCAGCAGTAATTAAACATTCACCGCCCACTTCTTTTAATGCACCTACAATCTGACCAATACAAGCATCTACAGCTTCACAAGCTTTAACTGCCGCGTCATATACACCAGTGTGTCCAACCATATCGCCATTCGGGTAGTTACAGATGATCACATCGTATTCGCTGCTTTTGATTGCGCCTACTAATTTTTCAGTTAATTCAGCAGAGCTCATTTCTGGTTGCATATCATAGGTCGCCACTGCAGGAGAGCTAATTAATGTACGATGCTCGCCAGGGAACTCATCTTCAATACCACCGTTAAAGAAGAAAGTCACATGTGCGTATTTTTCAGTTTCTGAAATACGTAATTGTGTTTTGTCTTTTTTCGCTAACCATTCACCTAACGTATTAGTTAGTTGTTCGCTTGGGTAAGCTGCTGGCGCTTTAATATCTGCTGCGAACTCTGTTAACGTAACAAAGTGAACGTCTGGTGTTACTGCACGTTCAAAACCAGTGAAGTTTTGATCAGTGAAAGTATAAGTTATCTCACGTGCACGGTCAGCGCGGAAGTTTAAGAATAAAACTGCGTCACCGTCAGAAATAGGTGCAGCTTCGCCAATCACAGTTGCTTTTACAAATTCATCATTTTCATCACGAGCATAAGCATTTTCAAGACCGACTAATGCGCTGTCGGCTGTGTATTCTGATTTTGCTTCAGTAAGTAGGCTATAAGCTTGCTCTACACGATCCCAACGATTGTCACGGTCCATTGCAAAGTAACGGCCCACTAAAGTAGCAGTACGACCAACGCCAACTTCTTTATATTTATCTTCAAATTTCGACAATGTACCTGCTGCACTGCGTGGCGGAGTATCACGGCCATCTAAGAAAGCATGAACGTAAACTTTTTTTGCTCCACGTCTTGCTGCTAGTTCAATGGCTGCAACAATATGATCGTCATGAGAGTGAACACCGCCTGGTGAAGCAAGGCCCATAATATGAACGGCTTTATCTGCTGCAACTGCTTTATCAACCGCGGCAACAAAATTTGCATTTTCATAGAAATCGCCATCGGCGATAGATTTAGTCACTTTGGTTAGGTTTTGGTAAACAGTACGTCCTGCACCAATATTAGTATGACCTACTTCTGAATTACCCATTTGTCCATCTGGTAAACCTACATCCATACCCGATGCCGAAATAAGCGTATTGGCATAGTCTTTACATAATTGGTCTAGAACAGGTGTGTTAGCATTTGATACAGCATTATCTGGCATATCTGGGCGGTAGCCCCAGCCGTCTAAAATCAATAGTACTAATGGTTTCTTAGGAGTTGTCATATCAAACCTCTTTAATGATTAAATTATCTACAAGGGATTTTACAACATTTGTGTAGCTTGTCACTGAAAAAGCCTAGTGTTAGATCAAAGCAAGTTGAAAAAAGCACAAAAAAGCTATTTTCATTTATTAATCTAAATCTCAAGGCTGATATTCTGTTTTCCACAGGGTATACTCATGCTGAAATTTATCCTTACAGAAGAAGAAAAAAGTTATGCAAGAATATATTGATTTTATTACCAACAATCCGATGTTAGCTGCTGCATGGGTCGCGATCGCTGCAATGTTAATCCACAGTGTTGTAAAAGATAAACTAAGCAAGATAAACAATATCAACCCACAGCAAGCAACACAATTAATCAACAAGCAAGATGCGATAGTCGTTGATATTAGAACTGCAGATGAGTTTAAAAAAGGCCATATCGTTAATGCAAAAAATATAACTCCGTCACAGATTCAAGAAGGAAAGTTCGCAGCTATTGAAAATAATAAGCAGACCCCCATTATAGTTGTGTGTGCATCAGGTACTCGCTCTGCAGGTGCTGGTGAGAAGCTGGCAAAAGCTGGTTTTGAGCAAGTAAATAATCTATTTTCAGGTATGAGCGGCTGGACCTCTGCAAATTTACCAATAACTAAGAAGTAATTATGGCTACTATCACTATCTACACCACTCCATATTGCCCATATTGTATTCGTGCAAAACAATTGTTGGACAATAAAAAAGTAACCTATCAAGAAATTGATGTGTCTGACCGTTCTCTTCGTCCGAATATGACAAAATTGACTGGTGGAACAACTGTTCCGCAAATTGTTATAGACGGCAAGGCAATAGGGGGTTGTGACGAGTTATATGCATTAGAACGCGCACACCAACTTGATGAACTGTTAAGTTAATATAAATAATTTTTAAGGATTAAGGAAAGATCATGCCAGAACAACAAGAGCAACAAGTAGAATTCAACATCCAACGTGTTTATGTAAAAGACATCTCTTTTGAATGCCCAAACTCACCAGATATCTTTAAAAAAGAGTGGGCTCCAGAAGTTAAAATGGACATTGATACACAATCTAAGAAATTAGAAGAAGGTGTATATGAAGTGACGTTATCACTGACTGCAACTGCGACAGTAGAAGGTGAAGTTGCTTTCTTATGTGAAGTACAACAAGCGGGTATTTTCTCTGTATCACAGCTTGAAGGCCCTCAATTAGCACATTGCTTAAATGCATTCTGTCCAAATATCCTATTTCCATATGCACGTGAAGCGGTATCAAGCTTAGTGACTCGTGGTACTTTCCCGCAGTTAAACTTAGCACCAGTGAACTTTGATGCTCTATTTCAACAAGCAATGACAAATCAGCAAGCTGAAGTAGAAACATTAAATTCTTAATTAAGTTCTATAACAATCGGCATGAGTATTTGAACCAATATTACCTAAAAATAACAAGCCATAGTTAGGCCTAACTTATAGGGTTAAGTATTAACTCACATAGTTAAGCCCTATTAGCAATGGCTTGTTATCGTCAGTAACATGGAGCATTTATTTATTCCGGTTGACACTATATAGGTGATGATGAATGACTGAAAAAACTGCAATTACAGTTTTAGGTGCAGGGTCTTACGGCACTGCACTTGCTGTTGCATTAGCTCGTAATGGCCACAATACTTTAATTTGGGGTCATCAAGTTGACCATATTCAACGTCTCCAATCAGATCGTGAAAACAAAACCTTCTTACCCGGTGTTACCTTTCCTGAACGTCTTCAACCTGAAAGTGATCTCGCAAAATGTATCGCCGCAACGGATACTATTCTGCTAGTGGTACCAAGCCATGTATTCGGTTTAGTATTATCACAAGTTAAACCTTTATTACGTCCTGAACACCGCATTGCATGGGCAACTAAAGGGCTAGAAGCTAAAACTGGACGGTTATTAGAGGAAGTCGCACGGGATATCGTGGGTAAAGCTTATCCTTTGGCTGTATTGTCTGGGCCAACTTTTGCGATGGAAGTGGCAAAAGGTTTACCTACTGCGGTTGCGGTTGCTGGAACAGATCTTAGCTTTACTCAACATCTTTCAGAGCTTTTTCATAACCAAAGTAATTTTAGAGCTTACATCTCAGAAGACTTTACCGCTGTGCAACTTGGTGGGGCTGTGAAAAATGTGATTGCGATAGGCGCTGGTTTGGCCGATGGATTGGGCTTTGGTGCTAACGCTCGTACGGCATTAATCACGCGTGGATTGGCGGAATTAACTCGTTTAGGTGTTGCTTTAGGTGCCACTGAATCTTCATTTATGGGGATGGCTGGGTTAGGAGATCTAGTCTTAACCTGTACCGATAATCAATCACGTAACCGTCGTTTTGGTTTAGCGTTAGGCTCAGGTAAAGGTATTGATGAAGCTCAGGTTGAAATTGGCCAAGTGGTTGAAGGTTACCGTAATACTGAAGAAGTTTATAATTTGGCAAAACGCGTTAATATTGAAATGCCGATTTGTGAACAAATCTATTACGTACTTTATCAAGGTAAAGCAGTAAAAGAAGCTGCTATGGATTTGTTATCACGTAGTAAGAAAGGCGAGTAGTATTTAGTCTACTTGAGCTTATATAATTCGACATACAAAAAAGGCCTCATTGAGGCCTTTTTTAATCGCTCGTCACAAACTAATGCAAATTAAGCGTCTTGCAATATATTCAACATACGACGTAATGGCTCAGCAGCGCCCCATAGTAGTTGGTCACCTACAGTGAATGCACTGATGTACTCAGGACCCATTGCTAGTTTACGAATACGACCAACAGGAATACTTAATGTACCTGTTACTTTTGCAGGAGAAAGTTCAGAAACCGTTGCTTCACGTTCATTTGGAATCACTTTAACCCATTCGTTGTGCGATGCTAGAATCTTTTCAATTTCAGCTACTGATACATCTTTTTTTAGTTTCATTGTAATTGCTTGGCTATGACAACGCATTGCACCAATGCGGACACACAAACCATCAATCGGTGTTTGTTTATCGCTAGTACCTAGAATTTTGTTTGCTTCAACTTGTGCTTTCCATTCTTCTTTTGATTGACCAGAAGGCATTGGCACATCAATCCATGGGATCAAACTACCCGCTAACGGTGCACCAAACTGTTCAGTAGGTAATGCATCACTGCGAATGAATTCAGCCACTTTTTTATCTATTTCTAAAATAGCAGAGGCTGGATCAGCAAGCTCATCTGCCACTGATGCTTCAATTGCGCCCATTTGGCTAATCAGTTCACGCATATTACGTGCACCGGCACCAGAAGCTGCTTGATAAGTGTGTGGAGAAACCCACTCAATTAAATCTGCTTCAAATAAACCACCTAATGCTAATAACATAAGAGAAACGGTACAGTTACCACCAACATAAGTTTTTACACCGTCAGCTAGACCTTGTTGAATCACATCTTTGTTTACAGGGTCTAATACGATAATGCTGTCATCTTTCATACGTAACGAAGAAGCCGCATCAATCCAGTAACCATTCCAACCGCTAGCACGTAGTGCTGGATAAACTGAATTAGTGTAATCACCACCTTGACAGGTAATGATGATATCCATTTCTGCTAATGCTTCGATTGAAGATGCATCTTTTAAAGTATCTGTTGGCTTACCAACTTCTGGAGATGCTAGACCAACTTGTGAGGTGGTGAAAAATACTGGCTCAATCGTTGCAAAATCATTCTCTTCACGCATTCTTTGCATAAGAACAGATCCAACCATACCGCGCCAACCAACTAAACCCACTTTTTTCATGGTCTACATTTCCTTTCGTTTATAGTTTAAATAGAACCGATTAATCATTAACCGAATACAGAATCTACCATTAGAGGGCTTAATAAGGCTAGTCATTTGATGGTTTGCTTGGGAAAAAAAAGGACAAACTTACCTTGATTGCTTAATTTTTATTAAACTACCAAGGTAAGTTATTGTTACTGGTCAGTAGAGGTGTACCTGCAGTTTTTATAATCGTTGCTTATTAATCGTAGATTGTTGGAATAGGTTGGCGTTTATGCTGCGTACGTAAGTAAATGGCAATCAGTTTATCTTCGATCTCTTGAGGGACGGTTTTACCTTCCAAGAAATCATCAATTTGATCGTAGGTCATGCCCAGTGCTATTTCATCTTCAAGCTGTGGTTTATCTTCTTCTAAATCAGCGGTGGGTGCTTTTTCAACTAACAAACTTGGCGCACCTAAATGTTTAGCAAGTGATCTTACTTGACGTTTGTTTAATCCAAATAAAGGGGCTAAATCACAAGCACCATCACCGTGTTTAGTATAAAAACCTGTGATATTTTCAGCACTATGGTCGGTACCAACAACTAATCCACCAGTTAAACCTGCAACTTCGTATTGAGCAATCATGCGCATACGTGCTTTAACGTTGCCTTTAATAAAGTCGAAGTTGATATCATCGGAGTAATTAATAGTACTGTTCTTAATCGCATCTAAAGTACTTTCATGAATACCATCTGCGCCGGCTTGAATATTCACCGCGACAGTGTGTGTTGGTTGAATGAAACTTAACGCTAACTGAGCTTCATCTTCATCTTTTTGTACTGCATAAGGTAAACGAACTGCAATAAATTGGTAGTTATTAGTGTTTTCTTGCGCGTTCAACTGCTCTACTGATAACTGACATAGTCGCCCGGCAGTGCTGGAATCAACACCACCACTGATACCTAATACCAGGGTTTTACAATGTGCCTTTTTTAATATGTTTTGGATAAAGCTGATACGACGCTGAATTTCACTTTCTATATTGATGTCTGCTAACACACACATCTCTTGCAGTATCTTTTGTTTCATGAGGCAGCCTATTCTTAAAAGGTTAATATTGATATTGATAGATGACAATGCACTATAAAGTACCAAGGATGACTATGATTATGCAAAAAAGTCGCCATTTTTTATAGTTATTTGTTCTGTTGCATTTTGCGGTTAAATTTTTAGTCCTGATAGCAATGTTTTATTCGCACGGTTTTAAAGCATTAAGTTCACTGTGCTTTCCTTAACTTCATTGATAATTTATCTCAATAAGTAAAAAGCATTGAGGTATCTTGATGCATTCCATTGATTAGTCTTGGCGCTTCATTTTGGTGCGTTATGGTCTTTTTTGGTGCGCGTTGTGTTTTTTGATAGATGGAATTCAGTAGTGGGTTGTGCGTATTTATATTGTATTTTTTAAGTAGACTGGATTATTTGTTAAATATTGTCCGCTTTTAGATGTTTTTTAATCAATCAGGTTTTTATTTTTGTTGAATCTCGGATCAATTTTTTTCTTATCCAAGCTCGCTTATTGGCGTATTTGTTGCTACATCTACATTACTAAAAATAAGGTCGTGTCATTAATTGTCTTAATGATGCGCATTATTAGTGATAAACACTTCAAATACTAAAAGGATTTTTACATGAAAAACAAACTTAGAAAACTCGTTTCAGCGACTTCTCTTCTGGCATTATCAGTTGGTATTGCTAATGCAGGGACTTTAGACGATATCAGTAAAGCTGGTGAGCTTAGAGCTTGTTTTGACGCAGGGTATATGCCATTTGAAATGAAATCTAAAAATGGAAGTTATATCGGTTTTGATGTGGATTTAGGTAAGTTGATGGCTAAGCAAATGGGTGTTAAGTACGTACCGGTGAACACTGCATGGGATGGTATTATTCCGGCGTTATTAACAGACAAATGTCATATTATTATGGCCGGCATGACCATTAATGCACAAAGAAATATGCGTGTTAACTTTGCAGACCCGTACATTACAGTTGGTCAATCTATACTACTGAATCCAAAACTAGAAGGTAAAGTACTTAGCTACAAGGATCTTAATGCGGCTGAATACACTATTGCAGGTAAATTGGGGACTTCTGGTGAGCAAGTCATTAAGAGAATGTTATCAAAAGCAAAATATAATGCTTTTGAAACACAGACTGATGCTGCACTTGAAGTCATTAACGGTAAAGCTGATGCAATGATTTACGACATGCCATTCATCTCGATTTATGCAAACCAATCAAAAGGTAAAACGGTCGCCATTCTAGAACCTTTTACCTATGAGCCTTTAGGTTGGGCTGTTAAGCAGGGCGATCCTGATATGTTGAATTTCCTTAATAACTTTCTAAGACAAACTAAAGGCGATGGTAACTATCAACGCATCTATGATAAATGGTTCAATAGTGATACTTGGTTAAGCCAAGTTAAATAAGGTTTTTAAGTAAGCCCTTTAAAACCAGAGGATCTCCTCTGGTTTTTTATTTTATGACTGTCGGTGGACTTATGAACGAAAAACCCAATAAACTGAAATGGCATGTGCTATTTATTATTACGATTGGCCTTATTTCAGCCGGAATTTATTCCGCATCACAAACAATTAATTATAAATGGCAATGGCACCTTGTCCTTCCTTACATTGTTGATACCTCGCCTATTGATATTATTGCACAAGGAGATGCTAGTGCCGCTGTTGATGCAGAAGGTGTGATTACTTTAACATTCGATAATGGCGCTCCTTCAAGAGTAATAACTGGTGCTGACCAAGTGCTTATTTCTGATGGTGATCTTATTTTTGAAGGGGACCTATTAGCACGTAAGGAAGGTATTAGAAGTGGTGTGTTAATTGATGGGTTATATATGACCTTGAAAATTTCAGTTATTTCTTTGTTTTTCTCAATTATTATCGGTTTAATGACCGCTTTAATGCGAATTTCAGACAATCCATTTAGTAAAAACTTATCTATTTTATATATTGAAATTATTCGTGGTACGCCGTTACTAGTGCAAATATTTATCGTTTATTTTTTCCTAGGAACAATTTTCGATCTAGACCGTTTTACCGCTGGTGTTGTTGCATTATCTGTTTTTACAGGTGCCTATGTTGCTGAAATCCTCCGTTCTGGTATTCAGTCTATCTCTGCAGGTCAAATGGAAGCTGCACGTTCGCTTGGCATGACTTATACGAAGGCGATGACTTATGTGATCCTTCCACAAGCTTTTAAGCGTACGTTGCCTCCAATGGCTGGACAGCTTATTAATTTAATTAAAGATTCTTCGTTAGTTTCTGTTATTTCTATTACTGATTTAACAAAAGCGGGACGAGAAGTGGTGAGTGGTAGTTTCGCTACCTTTGAGGTTTGGTTTACTGTTGCTGCATTATATCTAGTTTTAACATCTACCTTATCTTGGGGCATACAGCGTATTGAAAAAAGGTTAGCAAACAATGACAGATAAGCAAAAATACACAGGTAACGATATGATCGTCACTAATGATGTTGATAAAATTTATCCTAACGGTTGTCACGCATTAAAAAAAGTAACAACCAATATTCAACGTGGTGAAGTTGTTGTGATCATTGGGCCTTCTGGCTCAGGTAAATCCACGTATTTACGTACTTTAAATCAATTAGAAACGATTTCTAGTGGCGAAATTATAGTCGATGGCGTCAAAATGTATGCTGATGATACTAATATAAATAAGTTAAGAGAAAATATTGGAATGGTATTTCAATCATTTAATTTATTTCCGCATCTTTCGGTTAGAGAGAATGTCATGTTGGCACCACTAAAAGTGGCTGGTCGTAGTAAAGCCGATATCATTTCAGAAGCTGAGGTGTTGTTAACGCGTGTTGGCCTTGCAGAAAAGATGGATATCTATCCTAACCAACTTTCTGGTGGTCAGCAACAACGTGTTGCCATTGCAAGAGCGCTAGCAATGAAACCTGATATGATGCTTTTTGATGAGCCTACTTCCGCACTTGATCCAGAAATGGTGGGGGAGGTATTGGATGTAATGAAGTCATTAGCGGCTGAAGGCATGACCATGGTGGTGGTTACTCATGAAATGGGCTTTGCTAATGAAGTGGCGGATCGTGTTTTATTTATGGAAGATGGTGTTTTATTAGTTGATGATATTCCAGAAAATATTTTTGGTAAGGTAACAAACCACGTAAGGTTACAAAAATTCTTGTCAAATATCCGATAAGTTTATAACTATCATCGCATTTAAGATAGCGATGAATTTGGGCAAGGTTGTTATAATATCAGCATTAAAAATTGCTATATTTAATACCGATTACATTAAATAAGTGATCTAAATTTTGCGCAGGAAAAATGACTTAGTTTAAGGCGTAAATTTAGCTAAATGGTTGTCCCCTTTACGAAATTTATAACGAAAAAATAAGTTATTTTAACAAGTAAAATAGATCAGTTAATTAGTGTGATTGGTATAACAACCTACTAGATCTTTTTTCTCTACAAATCTACGCCACCTAAGGCAACTTCTGAATCATATTGATTATAAATGTGTATTGGTAAGTTTTCAGCCCCTGATGCTGGAGCACGTTTAGCTCCAGCGTCAAATTTTTAAATAACACCAAGCTCTCTTAGGCGTTCCTTTAAGTATTGATCCGCAGTGTAATTATCTGATAGAACAACTTCTGGTTTTGGATGAAGAAAAAGGGGTAATGAAATTCGAGACTTAGTTTTGTCTGCGCCATCAGGATTAATAACACGATGGGTTGTTGATGGATAATACCCTCCTGATGCTTCCTGTAGCATATCGCCGATATTAACAATTAAATTACCGAAATCAGATGGTACATCTAACCACTCACCTTCTATGCTTTTTACTTGTAGCCCTGGTTCATTAGATGCAGGAAGAATAGTCAGTAAATTAATATCTTCATGGGCACCTGCTCTAATCGCACCTAGCTCTTCATCTCCTTTTAATGGAGGATAATGGAGTATTCTCAATAATGTCTGTTGATTATCTTTAATCATATCTGGAAGCGGTTGTGTGAATAATTGTGAGACTTCAGTTGGTGAATTATTCTCTACCCAACTCAATAGCTCAGCAGCAAGGTTACCCGCTTGTTGATAATAATTTTGAAGTTCAGTTTTTAATTGTTCAGGACATTGCCCCCAAGGATAATAATGAAAATATTCTTTAATATCTTTTTTTGTATTTCCCTTTGCCGTTTCTGAAACTTCAGCTGGGAAAAACCCGTCTTGAGTCTCTGCATTGAAACGAAAGTCGACTTTATCTTGAGAGTTAAAAAACTGCTGCCAATTGTCGTAAATAGACCTCACTATTTGTTGTTGGATAGGATGATTTTTTAATACACCAAACCCTGTATTACGAAGGGATTCAACAAACAATTGTTGCGCATTTTCAGCATTGTAATCTATGGCTTCAAGTTTCATATTTTTGTCTTATGTTTTAAGTAGTAATTTCATATTTTAACAACATTTTAATATGCGAATCTAGGTGCAAATAATATTCGTAAGTTTGAAGTATGCTGTAGAGCACAAAAGAAACATTAGAAAAAGCTTATTAACCTTAATAGTAAACACCATCAAGGTTGCCTTTTCTATATCTATGCATTTCATCGTTGCATCTCAGGCGGTGAAAATTACAAAAAATGAAGAATACTTAATTAAAATGATATTAATCGGATATTTTTTTATGGTTATGTTTACCAAAATATCGAGATCAGTATTTTCTTATACGTTCTTATCAAAAAATCCGCTAAAATGAACCTTTTATCAATCTCTATATTAAGGTCTCACTATGTCTTTAAGTGTTGTTATTCTTGCTGCGGGTAAAGGTACCCGTATGCGCTCTCTTTTACCTAAGGTATTACATAAAATTGCAGATAAACCCATGGTGCAACATGTTATCGACACTGTGAAAGGCATTGGTTCTGAAAATATACACTTAATATACGGACATGGTGGCGACATCATGCAACAGAATATTGCTGACAGTTGTTTAAATTGGATTGAGCAAACAGAGCAATTAGGCACTGGGCATGCGATGCAAATGGCACAGCCACATTTTAAAGCGGATGAAAAAATATTAATCGTATATGGTGATGTACCTCTCCTATCAGCGACCACATTAGAAAAATTAGTCTCTGTACAACCTGAAGGTGGTATTGGCTTGTTAACCATCGAGCTTGATGATCCAACAGGGTATGGACGAATTGAAAGAGCTAACGGCAAAGTGATAGGTATTGTTGAGCAGAAAGACTCAAATGCTGCTCAGTTAGCGATTAAAGAAGTGAACACTGGCATTTTAGTGGCAAATGCTAATGATTTGAATCGTTGGTTACCTGCTTTATCTAACGATAATGCTGCCGGTGAATACTACCTCACTGATATCATTAAAATGGCTCATCAAGAAGGATGTTCTATTGAAACGGTTCAGCCTGAAAATGCATTTGAAGTTGAAGGTGTCAATAACCGTCTACAGCTTGCTAATTTAGAACGTGCTTTTCAACTTGAGAATGCTAATAAATTATTATTAGATGGTGTTATGTTGCGTGATCCAACTCGTTTTGATTTACGTGGCGAATTAACTTGTGGTCAAGATGTTGATATCGATATTAACGTGATCATAGAAGGTAAAGTTAAGTTAGGTTATGGCGTTAAAATTGGTGCGGGCTGTATTCTGAAAAACTGTGAGATTGCTGATAATACAGAAATTAAAGCAAACTCTATTATTGAAGGTGCAAGTATTGGTGCAGGTGCATCAATTGGTCCATTTGCACGATTACGTCCAGATACTGTTATTGCAAATGATGTGCATATCGGTAATTTTGTTGAAGTTAAGAAGTCTACATTAGGCGAAGGTACTAAATGTGGTCATTTAAGTTATATTGGCGATAGTAAAGTAGGCAGTGGCGTTAACATTGGTGCAGGTGTTATTACGTGTAACTATGATGGTGTGAATAAACACCAAACCATCATTGGTGATGATGTATTTGTTGGTAGTGATTGCCAGATTGTTGCACCGGTAACTATTGGTAATGGCGCAACAACAGGAGCGGGTACAACCGTTGTAAGTGATGTACCTGATAATGCCTTATGCATTTCTCGCACTAAACAACGTAATATTGAAGGTTGGAAACGCCCAGTTAAAAAGTAATGTTTAATGGCTAAAGCTTTGAGATGTGGGTCTTGATACTTAATCTTAAAGTCATTTATTTGCGATAAATAAGCATCCATCAAGTAGGTCGATAATGTAAATTATCGGCCTTTTTTATTGCCGATTTTTGATGGAGGCTTTTATATTGAGGTCATCGTATATTAAGGTAGTTAGTATCTTGAGGTATTCGGTATCTGATCAACCTTATAAGTGCATGTGCTGAATGTACGAAAACGCTTACCTTCAGTAGCAATGACTTTATTAGCCAAAGTAAATGAATGGCTTTGAATGCTTTAACGATTTTCTTTTACCGAGTTTACAATCGAGCAATCCGTTAT
Source organism: Psychromonas sp. SR45-3 (assembly GCF_014163575.1). Taxonomy (NCBI): domain Bacteria; kingdom Pseudomonadati; phylum Pseudomonadota; class Gammaproteobacteria; order Alteromonadales; family Psychromonadaceae; genus Psychromonas; species Psychromonas sp. SR45-3. The sequence goes on along the minus strand of NZ_JACJDP010000015.1, from coordinate 63,255 downwards.
TTCAAACAGTTGAGTAGTTGTTATTGGGTAGGTGAAGGAAAGTAAAAATGGATGTGCCTTTTTCGATGCTAGTAATATCTTGAAATATTAAATAATAGGTACAAAAAAGGAGGCGTTAGCCTCCTTGATTTAGTGACTAATTAGATTAGCACTTTTTAAGATTTAGCGGACGTTTACATACTTGTACACTTCTTAAGTGTGAAAGCGTTTCTTCCGGCATACCTTTTGGTAATTCAATAGTAGAGTGGTCATCGTTTAAACGAATATCACCAATGAAGCGACTATTGATATTTGCTTCATTTGCAATTGCACCAACGATGTTTTTAACTTGAACACCATGCTCACGACCTACATCTAAACGGAACATTTCAAGTTCAACGTCAGTTGGACGTCCACGGCCACGAGGTTTATCTTCGCTACGTGCACGGTCATTACGGTCTGGGCGATCGCCACGAGGGCGCTCATTGCGATCGTTACGGTCACGACGAGGGCGGTCACCACGATCACTGCGTTCATTACGCTCATTGCTACGCGGCTCTACAAACTTTTCTTCAACCGGTTGTAATGGTTTTTCTTTTTGAGCCATCAATAACAATGCTGCACCAATATCAGATTCATCGATTTCAGTGTTGTTTTTAATTTGCTCAAACAAAGTGCGGAAGAAACTTAGATCTTCACTTTCACACGTTGTAAATAATGTTTTTTGGAAGTTATCAATACGTGTTTGTGTTACTTCATCACGTGTTGGTAAGTCCATAATGGTAATTGGTTGACGCGTAGCACGTTCAATCGCTTGTAATAAACGACGTTCGCGAGGTGCAGCAAATAAGATTGCTTTACCAGTACGGCCAGCACGACCAGTACGACCGATACGGTGAACATAAGATTCAGTATCTGTTGGGATATCGTAGTTAACTACTAGGCTGATACGTTCCACATCAAGACCACGTGCAGCAACGTCCGTTGCTACTAAGATATCTAAACCACCAGACTTAAGGCGTGCAATAGTACGCTCACGTGTTTGTTGGTTCATGTCGCCATTTAGTGCAGCACTGCGGTAACCGCGAGCTTCTAAACGTTCTGCTAATTCAACAGTTGCTGTTTTAGTACGAGCAAAGATGATCACGCCGTCAAAATCTTCAGTTTCTAACATACGTGTTAATGCATCTAGCTTGTTAACACCACGTACAATCCAACATTTTTGTTCAATGTTTGAAACCGTTGATGTTTTTGCTTTGATCTTAACTTCTATTGGGTTGTTCATGTAACGCTTAGTAATGCGTTTAATTTGATCCGGCATCGTTGCAGAGAAAAGCGCAGTTTGGTGCTTCTCTGGCATCTCTTTCATGATCGTTTCAACATCATCAATGAAACCCATACGTAACATTTCATCTGCTTCATCAAGTACTAATGTTTTTAGGTTTGATAAATCTAATGTTTTACGTTTTAAGTGATCCATAATACGACCAGGCGTACCAACAACAACGTGTGGACCACGTGTTAATTGCTTGAACTGGATGTTGTAGCTTTGACCACCGTAAATAGGCATAACGTGGAAACCACGCATGTGACGAGAATACGATTGAAATGCTTCTGCTACTTGAATCGCTAATTCACGTGTTGGCGCTAATACCAATACTTGTGGATGGTTTTTGCTGATATCAATGTTTGCTAATAAAGGCAGTGCAAATGCACCTGTTTTACCAGTACCTGTTTGTGCTAGACCTAATACGTCTAAACCATTTAATAGGTGTGGAATACATTGTGCTTGGATAGGAGATGGTGTTTCGTAACCCATTTCTGATACAACTTGCACTAATGCTTCTGGTAAGTTTAATTCTTTAAAGGTTGGTCCGACTGCTTGTTCTACTTGTTGGTTTTCTGACTCTGACATAGTGGCCTCATGAGTTTATAAAAATCTGTACATTGCTCGAATGTACGTTAAATTCAGCCTATTCCTACATCAGCCTAACAAGTTAGATGCTGTAAAACGTGTCCATTAATTTTCGCGAAATCAACCGCGTAGTAGGTTTACTCTGAATATTCTGCTTCGCGTTAGATGGATCCTTCTGCGAGGGAGGCGCATTCTACTGTATTTGTTTATAAAATGCCCGCTTTATTTTGACAAACCGCACGTTTTTTGTAAATTAACCGTGGTGATGGGGGAGAAACCCAATAATTGACTTGTGGTTTCTATATTTAGATGGTTGCTTGATTTTTATTTCATTTAATTACTTATCGCTAGGTTGTGAAGGTAAAAGCAATGCTAAACTACTTTTTTGATCGTTAAGAGTGATCACTGTAAATAGTCGAACATTTTATTGCTAAAACTACCCGCTTCTAGGTGGTTAATTTCGTAAAGGAAATATTTTTACGTTAATTAACTACTTAAGTCGAAGCGTTTTTCTGCGTAAACGTTAACGTCATATTTAGTGTTATACCAATCAGGATAAATAAATGACTAGATAATTACTTAGATTGATCTAACTGTTTGTATAGCGGTTAACTTTATTTGTATTGTGTAGTAAGGAGATATAGTGGCATTAACAACACATAAATTATCAGTATTACAGGGTGTGGGTTTATTAGTATCGGCGTTGTTAGGCTCTGGTGTTTTTATTATTCCTGCTATAGCGGCAAACGTTGCGGGTAGTTGGTCATTATTAGCTTGGGCGATAATGGGAATTCTAATTGTACCGATAGTATTTACATTTGCTCAATTAGGTAAATTATATCCTCATGCTGGCGGCACTGCTTATTATGTTCAGCAAGCCTTTGGAGAGCGAAGTGGTCGGCTAGTTAGTTGGTTATTCATCTGGGTAGTCGCATTGGGTACACCCGTGATCACGATGACCGCCGCTAACTTTTTACAGAATGCGTTAATAGCCTTGCATTTATTGACTAGCGGTACTGATTTTAGATTGTTGATTGCGATCGTTATGTTGCTACTTGTTTTGGTCATTAATCTCTTTGGCCTAAAAACTGCGGCTATTATTCAAACCGTGTTAAGTGTCCTGATTGTTAGCACTTTATTATTTGCTTCTATTGATAGCCAGTTACATCATTCTTTAACATTACCAGTTACTGAGTTTAACGTCGGCAACATTGCCTTCGCGGCCACTTTTATCCTGTGGTGTTTTTTAGGTATTGAAGCGATTACTCACATTGCCGATGACTTTGAGCATCCTCAACGAGATTTTCCCCTCACTATTTTTATTGGTATCACTATTGCTTTAGTGGTTTATGGGTTGATTAGTATTAGCTTGTTACAGACTGGGTTTTATGGCGGTCAGGAAAATAATTTAAATTCGGTGGTTCATCTAGTTGAGGCGAGTTTAGGTCATAAAGGTTATATATTAGTGAACTTAGCAGGATTTTGTACTTGCTTTATTTCAGTGAGTTTATATTTTGTTGGATTTTCTCGTTTATTACAAAGTATGGGTAAACAACAGCAAATACATGATGCTTTTACGCGTTTGAATCAACATCATGTTGCTTATGGCGGGTTAGCTTTTGCGGTAATGCTGTGTTTTGTCATGCTGCTTATCAGTTATTTTATTGATTTAGCGATTGATAACTTAATTGCTTATGCGAATGGATTGTTTATTTTAATTTATTTTGCTGCGGGATTGGCGGGTATTCAATTATTACCGGGTAAAAGTCGATGGATTGCAGTGGTCGCAAGCGTGACTTGCTTTGTTTTATTTCTAGGGTTGGGTAAAGAGATGTTGTTTGCAGTGATACTGATAACAATCTTAGGGGGATATTATACGGTTATCTATACATCAAATAACCGTATTAAAACAAGTTAGGCGTTACTTATAGAAAGAGTGATCGCCTTGAGCATGTTCAGTTACATCACGTACTGCATTAAGCTCACCTGAGAACTCTTCAAGTAATTCTTTTTCGATACCTTCTTTTAAGGTTAAATCTACTTGAGAACAACCATTACAGCCACCGCCAAATTCAATCACGGCAACATTATCGGCAGTGATTTCAATGAGCTTTATAAAACCGCCATGGCTTGCTAATTGTGGATTGATTTGTACCTGGATAACATATTCAACGCGCTCTAGTAATGGAGCGTCATCTTTCACTTTACGCATTTTTGCATTTGGTGCTTTCAGTGTTAGTTGCGTACCTGCATCTTCTTCAACTAGGTCTACAAATGCATCTTCAAGATAAGGTAAGCTAACTTCATCAACTAACGCATCAAAACTTTCAAAACTTAAACGTGTATCGCTAGCTTCAACTGCTTCCGGTGGGCAGTAAGATACACCACATTCTGCTTTAGGTGTGCCTGGGTTGATAACAAACACTCGGATGTTAGTGCCTTCTTTTTGTGGCGCTAGTAGTTTTGCAAAATGTGCTTGTGCAACTGGAGTAATTTCGATCATGTTCAACCTTTATGCTTGAGTAATTTACTAGGACATTATAGCGAGATTTGAATGCAATAATAAAGCAAAGAGTGAAATTGCAGCGAATAATAAAGTGAGGACTGGAATTAAGGTCATTATATCTCTATCGTTACTGACTATTACGCATTGATATTTATAGGTATTAACCTATTTACGTTAACTCAGTACGACAAATGCACCAGACATCAATTGTTTTTACATTCGCCGCTAATAAACACTGACATAAGCTATTTATGGTTGCGCCTGTAGTGACAACATCGTCAATAAGTACAATATTTTTCCCTTGAAAGTTTACCCCTGCTTCAGTCGTTAATGAAAAAGCATTGTTTAAATTATACTGACGCTGCTTTCTAGATAAACCTTCTTGTGCCGTCGTGGATTTATTACGGATAATCAATTGACCGCTGAGTGTTTGCTGGCAAAGTGTCAGCATCGGTAAGTGCTTAATTAACGCATCTTTAATTAACTGTGCTTGATTAAAGCCCCTGCTCCTATGTTTTTTGATGTGAAGCGGAACTGCAATAATATAATCAATACTTTGCAGTTGTTGTTGGTTATAGCGACTCTGTATTGAATGAGCCAGTAACAATCCTAGTAAATCAGCATATAATATTTGACCATTATATTTTAATTGCTTTATTAATTTCGGAAAGGGGGCTTGATAGCCAGCAATGGCATGTAATTGTTGAAAACTAAAGGGATGTTTTAAGCATTCACCACAATAGGCCTGTGAACTGTTTAGTCCACAACCACAATGTAAGCAACAAGGTCTCTCCGTTAATATTGCATCATAACAACACTGACAAATGAGTGACTGTTTGCTTGGTAGGTGACACAATAAACAATGGCTTGGTAAACAAGCTTCGAGTAATGTTTGGCTATGTTGATAAACGTAATGCAGAATATTTTTCAAATCACACCCTATTATTAAATGAGGTTACGGTGAGTATAGAACAGCAAAGTGACGATCAAGAGAATCAACAAAATAATCATCAAAGCAGCCTGCAAAATAAGCAACAAATAAGTGACTCAGAAATTGATTCGCCTTGTTATCAAACAATGGGGAAAGGAAAAAACCTAGTATTAATTCATGGTTGGGGTGTAAACAGTGCTATTTGGTTACTCATAGCAGAGCAACTAAGCCAGCATTATTGTGTACATTTAGTTGATTTACCTGGGTTTGGAAAACAGCCCGAAATTCCTGACTATTCGTTAGCTAGTATTGCACAGACTATTTTAAAAAAATTACCTGAACATGCCGTTTGGTGTGGGTGGTCTTTAGGTGGCTTGATTGCAACTTATGTTGCTCATCATCATCCGGATAGAGTTGAAAAGTTGATTCAGGTTTGTGCCGCGATAAAATTTGTTGAACAAGATAGTTGGTTAGGAGTAAAAAAAGTGGTTTTTGAGCGTTTTAAAGCAGGGGTAATTACACAGCCTCAAAAAACATTAAATCGATTTTTATCCTTACAGGCGATGGGCAGTGTGACCGTCAAAAATGATATCGCTACAATTAAAAATTTATTAGCGGAACAACCGCAACCCAAACAAAAAGCATTAATTGCAGGCTTGGACTTATTAAACAATGTCGATTTACGAGAATCATTTAGCCAATTAAGCATGCCATGTTTAAGTTTATTTGGTCAGTTGGATAGTTTGGTGCCGATTGCTAATATGCCTGAGTTAATTAAATTATACCCTGCTAATCAGCAAGTTATATTTGAACACTCCTCACATGCTCCATTTATTAGTGAGCCAGCACGTTTTCAGCGTGTCGTGATCGACTTTATTGAAGGTTAGCTATTCAATATAAGCTTTATTTTTGTATAAAAAATAGACATAATGGAAGTGTTACCATTGTTTAGGAGTTATTTATGGAAATAAATTCAGCATTTTCGTCAGGGTTGTATGGCTTGAATCAAGCATCACAGCAAATCACTGAATCTAGTGAAAAGATTGCCAATCAATCAGTCAATCCCGAAAGCACAGTAAATAGCAGTTACTCATCAGAGCCTGTGACGGTTGAAGTGATCAATATGAAGTTAGCTGAAATTCAAGCTCAAGCTTCTGCAAAAGTGATTACTACTGCTGATGAAATGGTTGGTTCACTAATTGATGTGTCTGTCTAACCTTAACCACTATGGTTAATGTAAATGTTCAACTTCCTCCTATCGTTGCGGCTCCTTTCCCACAAGCCGCAGAAACCTTACATCGTCAAAATCAATTACAAACAGCTATTCCAAAAACTGAAGAGACGCACGCTTATGCTAAAATGCGATCTCAACAAGAGCGAGAACAAGTCGCTCATCAATCTAGTCAAATTATCCAAAAAGAGCACCCAGACTCCAAACAACAAAGGCATTCAGGTGCTTTTAATCAAAGACGTGACTTTTTCTTCTCTAGTAAATTAAAGCTTTCGCATCGTGAAATGGATAAAGTATCCGTGAAACTAGAAGGGATCTCAGATTACAAACAGGTGATTTCAGTGATCCAAGCAAAATACAGTGATGCTGTTTCTCCCTTTCCAGAACCAACGGTAGATTATAATATTTAGCTGAGGTGATTGGAGAATGTTGGTATGAACAATCGAGCTATCTGTATAATAAGTACTTATAAGTTGTTGGATATGAAGTGAATTTGCTGTTTTTAAAAAATATAAAAATCATGCTTTTCCAATGTTATTTCTGCCTAAAATAATTCTAATCCAAAGCTGTTATCATGCAAAGTAATGCCATAAAGTCGCGCTAGTCTAAAATCATCAGAGATTATCTGAAATAATGTAGTAAATAACTGTTATTGGGGGAGAATACCAACTCCGCTTGCTAACAGAACAATCTTACTGGTTAAAAGGAACTATTTTTGCGTTAAAAATGCTGTAAAGAGAACAACTATTTACGGCAATTTTTGCCTTAAACTAGCTCCTTTTTATAGCGTAATATTTGAACATTAAATTAATGGAATTGGTATAAAACAGGCCGCATATTAATGCGGCCTGTTTTGTTGTTAATGCTTTCTCAAGTGAAAGATTAATCAACCTATTTAGTGAGCATGTCCACAGCCTTCAGCTGAATGGATATGACCATGTGAAATTTCTTCATCAGTTGCTGCACGCACAGAAACAACTTCACCTACAAATTGTAATGCCATACCTGCTAGAGGATGGTTCGCATCGATACTTACATTTTCTTCAGTGACGCCAGTTACTTCTACAGTACGAGGACCTTGCTCAGTTTCTGCTTGAAATGACATACCTACTTCAATTTCATCAACACCTTCAAATAAAGTACGAGGTACTTCTTGAACTAATTCTTCTTGAAAAGGGCCGTAAGCATCTTCAGCTTCTAATTTAACATCAAATTTGTAACCCACTTCTTTACCTTCTAATTCCTTTTCTAAACCAGGTACTAAATATTGTGCACCTTGAATAAACTCAAGTGGGCTACCGTTTTCAGTGCTATCAAGGGCATTACCGTCAACTTCTGCAACACCAAAGTGGATTGCAACTACTGAATTTTTTTCAATTTTCATTGTTATTTCTCTCTATTCTTTATCGGGTTCTGATGGATCAAAAACACCAATTATTTGTTCAAATTGACGTGTTGCTGATTTAGCCTGACTAGGCGTTTGTGTTTGTGTGTAATCACAAGCGACGCAAGTTAAAGTCTCAACTGCATTTTCCAGTGTCAAAGCAATACTGTCAATAGTCTTACATTGTGGGCATTCTGCTCCAGCGATGAAGCGTTTTTTATTTTTAGATACAGGCATATAAACATCACAAATAATAATAAGTACGTCATGATAAACAAATCGATGTTCATTTTCAGTAGTTATGGCTCAACTTTGTAAAGTTCGTTATCATCAGGGATTAATTTATCTGATCCCGACTGAGACCCTGAAATTATGATTGTTGCTACTAATATTGAATTCATCCGTGGCGGAAAAGCTTTACTTGAAAATGCCAGCGCGACAATCAACCCAAAACAGAAGGTTGGCCTAGTGGGGGCAAACGGTTGTGGTAAATCGAGTTTCTTTACTTTATTAAAACAAGAACACCAAGTTGATGCGGGTGAATTAGCGATTCCTCATCACTGGCGACTCGCCAGTGTGGCACAGGAAACACCAGCTTTAGATACCAATGCATTACAGTATGTGATTGATGGTGATCATCAGTTTCGCGCTCTACAAGCAAAGTTAAGGCAAGCAGAAGCGGAAGATAACGGCACCAAAATAGCTGAAATGCATATTTTACTAGATAATGCAGGCGGTTATACTATTGAGTCTCGTGCTGCAGAATTGTTAGCGGGTTTAGGGTTCAGTGAGCAAGCACAAGGCAGAGCCGTTAGTGATTTTTCTGGTGGTTGGCGTATGCGCTTAAATTTGGCACAAGCACTGCTTTGTCCATCTGACTTGCTATTACTCGATGAACCAACCAACCATCTTGACTTAGATGCAGTGATTTGGCTTGAAAAGTGGTTACATCAATATCAAGGTACATTAATACTTATTTCTCATGACCGAGATTTTATTGACAGTATTGTCGATAAAATTATTCACATTGAACAAAATAAATTATTTGAATATACCGGTAACTACACGAGTTTTGAGCGTCAACGTGCTGAAAAATTAACACAGCAACAATCCACCTACGAAAAACAACAAGCGCAAATGGATCATATGCAAAGCTATATTGATCGTTTTCGTTATAAAGCAAACAAAGCAAAGCAAGCACAAAGTCGTATCAAAGCACTCGAAAAAATGGAAACGCTCTTACCTGCGCATATCGATAATCAATTTAGTTTTTCATTTCGAGAGCCAGAAGCCTTACCAATGCCATTATTAACATTAGAAAAAGTCAGTGCGGGTTACGAAGACTTATTAATTCTTGATGAAATAAAATTAAACTTAGTGCCAGGGAGTCGTATCGGCTTATTAGGTCGTAATGGTGCAGGTAAATCAACTTTAGTGAAATTGCTTTCAAATCAACTTCAACCTAAGTCAGGTAAGATTGAGATAAACACCAATGCTAAAATTGGTTACTTTGCACAGCATCAATTAGAGTTTTTACATCTAGACGAAAGCCCGATGCAGCATTTATCGCGTTTAGCTCCTGATGAGAAAGAACTACCATTACGTAATTTCTTAGGTAGTTTTGGTTTTCAAGGAGATAAAGCCTTTGATATTGTAGCTCCGTTTTCTGGCGGAGAGAAAGCGCGTTTAGTTTTAGCGTTATTAGTGTGGCAAAAACCAAATTTATTATTACTCGATGAACCAACCAACCATCTTGATTTAGAAATGCGTCATGCTTTGACTGTCGCATTACAAGCCTTTGAAGGTGCGATGGTTGTGGTCTCGCATGATAGACATTTACTACGTACTACAATTGATGACCTTTATTTAGTGCACGATAAAAAAGTGGAACCCTTTGCTGGTGATTTAGATGATTATCATCAATGGTTGTCAGACCAACAACGTATTGAGAAACAAGCTGCTCAAGGCGTAGATAAAGTGGCCTCGGTGAGTGCTAATCGTAAAGATCAAAAAAGATTAGAGGCTGAATTTCGTAAAAAATTAACACCTTTTAAAAAGCAATTAACGGATTCGGAAAAGAAAATGGATAAATATTCCGGGCGTTTAGCTGAGATTGAAGAGCTGCTAAGTGATAGTTCGCTTTATGAGCAAGAAAATAAAAAACAATTAACGGATCTGTTAAAAGAGCAAGGCGAAGTAAAAGAGCAATTGGAAGAAACTGAAATGTTATGGATGGAAGCACAGGAGCAAATTGAAACCCTGCAATCTGAATTCGAAGCTTGAGTTTTGGATGTAGCTTAGCCATACTCTGTGCGCAATGATTCACCAATACATGAAATAAGAAGGGATTAAAATGAGTTTTGAAGCAAATGAATATTTCGATGGTAACGTTAAATCAATCGCATTCCAAAGCGAAACATTACCTGCAACAGTAGGTGTGATGGAAGTTGGTGAATACACATTTGGTACTAGTGCCTATGAATACATGACAGTAGTAAGTGGTAGCCTAACAGTACGTTTAGCAGATACAACTGAATGGAAAACTTATAAAGCAGGTGAAACATTTGAAGTAGAAGCAAATTCAAGCTTTGATGTTAAAGTTGTTGTGCAAACTGCTTATCTTTGTTTATACAAAGCATAACGTCTACATTAGAACAATAAACTGAATTAATAGGCGCTAAGGCCTTTCATGTAAGTGAAAGGCCTTAAAATATGAGTTTTACTATTATTACAGTAGATAAAAACGCACTATTTATAGTTATATTAGTATTTATAGATAATAAAGTTTAGATATTAAGTGCAATATAATACAAATAACTATCACTTTTTAACCTCAAATCATCATCATTTGCATGAAAAACACACTCTTTGTTGTTTAATTAGCCACTCAGTCACTTTATTGCAAATAATCATAATAAAACGCTTGCTTACCTTTTCAAGATCCCTATAATGCGCATCCACAGACACGGGACGGAACGCAAGTTACCCACCGAGTTTGAGAATAGTTTTTAACGTATTAACGCTTCGTAGTTCGCTTCGAAATTAAGTTAAATTAAAACGTTGACAATGTTCGAAAGGCGCGTAATATACGCCGCCTAGCCGAAAGGCACGCTCTTTAACAATTTAATCAAACAATCTGTGTGAGCACTTGTTGTTGATGTGATTTCAAAAAAATCAAAAATGTAATTCTTCTGCTTGCAGAAAGTTACAGCCTTTCTTGTAAAGGCAACATCAATAATAGTGACACACGAAATAATTCATTATTTCAGAATAATAAATTGTTAGTTTCTTATATTTATATAAGTGATTAGCAGTAAGTTTTAGTCAGTAGTATTGAGTCGCAACTTAGGTTGCAAATTAAACTTTAAATTGAAGAGTTTGATCATGGCTCAGATTGAACGCTGGCGGCAGGCTTAACACATGCAAGTCGAACGGTAACAGAGAATAGCTTGCTATTTTGCTGACGAGTGGCGGACGGGTGAGTAATGCTTGGGAATATGCCTTATGGTGGGGGACAACAGTTGGAAACGACTGCTAATACCGCATAACATCTCCGGATCAAAGTGGGGGACCTTCGGGCCTCACGCCATAAGAGTAGCCCAAGTGGGATTAGCTAGTTGGTAAGGTAATGGCTTACCAAGGCGACGATCCCTAGTTGGTCTTAGAGGATGACCAGCCACACTGGAACTGAGACACGGTCCAGACTCCTACGGGAGGCAGCAGTGGGGAATATTGCACAATGGGCGCAAGCCTGATGCAGCCATGCCGCGTGTGTGAAGAAGGCTTTCGGGTTGTAAAGCACTTTCAGCGAGGAGGAAAGGTTGTACTTTAATAGAGTGCAGCTGTGACGTTACTCGCAGAAGAAGCACCGGCTAACTCCGTGCCAGCAGCCGCGGTAATACGGAGGGTGCGAGCGTTAATCGGAATTACTGGGCGTAAAGCGCGCGTAGGTGGTTAATTAAGTCAGATGTGAAATCCCAGGGCTCAACCTTGGAACTGCATTTGAAACTGGTTGACTAGAGTTTTGTAGAGGGTGGTAGAATTTCAGGTGTAGCGGTGAAATGCGTAGAGATCTGAAGGAATACCAGTGGCGAAGGCGGCCACCTGGACAAAGACTGACACTGAGGCGCGAAGGCGTGGGGAGCAAACGGGATTAGATACCCCGGTAGTCCACGCAGTAAACGATGTCTATTAGAATTTTGTGGCTATATGCCGTGGGATTCAAAGCTAACGCATTAAATAGACCGCCTGGGGAGTACGGCCGCAAGGTTAAAACTCAAATGAATTGACGGGGGCCCGCACAAGCGGTGGAGCATGTGGTTTAATTCGATGCAACGCGAAGAACCTTACCATCCCTTGACATCCAGAGAATCTGTTAGAGATAGTAGAGTGCCTTCGGGAACTCTGAGACAGGTGCTGCATGGCTGTCGTCAGCTCGTGTTGTGAAATGTTGGGTTAAGTCCCGCAACGAGCGCAACCCTTATCCTTATTTGCCAGCGGGTTATGCCGGGAACTCTAGGGACACTGCCGGTGATAAACCGGAGGAAGGTGGGGACGACGTCAAGTCATCATGGCCCTTACGGGATGGGCTACACACGTGCTACAATGGCAAATACAAAGGGCTGCTCACCAGCGATGGTATGCGAATCTCCTAAAGTTTGTCGTAGTCCGGATCGGAGTCTGCAACTCGACTCCGTGAAGTTGGAATCGCTAGTAATCGTGGATCAGAATGCCACGGTGAATACGTTCCCGGGCCTTGTACACACCGCCCGTCACACCATGGGAGTGGGCTGCACCAGAAGTCATTAGCTTAACCCTTCGGGGATGGCGATGACCACGGTGTGGTTCATGACTGGGGTGAAGTCGTAACAAGGTAGCCCTAGGGGAACCTGGGGCTGGATCACCTCCTTACGTAAAGAAA